>JBBSSN010000003.1:0-37790 GCA_038242035.1 Actinomycetales bacterium | reverse complement strand
TTTGATCCAGCCGTTTTGATCCAACCGTTTTGATCCAGCCCGGAGTGGAGGTGTTTCGTGAGTTTGCCAGCTAGCCACCCTCCGGTCGTGCCGCCTCGCGGGTACAAGTCCGGACCGCTGACCGAAAGTGATGAACGGACCCGGGACAGGGTGCGGGCAGCCGTATTGGAGCATGGGCCGGTAAGTGCCGCACAGCTCGGGACGCTGCTGCGGTTAACCCCCGCCGCCGTCCGCCGCCACTTGGACACGCTGTCCACTGAAGGTGTTATCGAGGTCAAGCTGATCAGCAACGCCAAATCCGGTGCCGGCCGGCCCGCCCGCCGTTACGTGCTGTCGCGGCGGGGCCAGAGTGAACTCGGTGACGACTATTTGGAGATAGCCCGCACGGCGTTGGAGCAGCTCTCAGCCCTCGGCGGCGATGCCGCCGTCAAGGATTTTGCCGCCAGCCGCTTTGCCGGGATGGAACGGCGGTACCTGCCCATTGTGGAGGCAGCCGGATCCGACGTTGCGCAACGATCCCGCGCGCTGGCCGGTGCCCTGAGCGGTGACGGTTTCGTGGCATCAGCGGCAACTATCCACGGTGCGTCGGCACTGTCGGCCCAACAGCTGTGCCAGGGACATTGCCCGGTCCAAGAGCTCGCCACGGAATTTCCACAGTTCTGCGACGCGGAAACCGAAGTTTTTGCCCGTTTGCTCGGAGTGGACGTGCGCCGGCTTTCGACGCTGGCCGGCGGCGGACATGTGTGCACCACCCATATACCAACGGGACGGGTCAGGGGGCCGGCCGTTTCGGCAGGCACCGGGGCCCGGCCCCTTAGTGAAGCATCCAACCATCAGCAAGAAAGGCCGTGATGACGGATCAAATAGCGCAGGACGTAGGCGCAAAGAGTGCTGTCGAGGACACCACGATTTCGCACATCCTGGAAAACAACCCGGAGTTGGAAGGCATTGGCAATTACGCCTTCGGCTGGTCGGACAAAAACGAGATAAGCGACAATGCCCGCCGCGGAATCAATGAGGACGTGGTACGGGATATCTCTGCCAAAAAGGGTGAGCCGGAGTGGATGCTGGATCTTCGCCTGAAGGGTCTGAAGTATTTCGACCGCAAACCGATGCCTACCTGGGGTGCTGACCTCTCCGGCATTGACTTCGACAACATCAAATACTTTGTCCGCTCCACGGAGTCGCAGGCCAAATCGTGGGAGGAGCTCCCGGAGGACATCCGGAACACCTACGAAAAGCTCGGTATCCCCGAAGCCGAGCGCAGCCGCCTGGTTTCCGGCGTCGCAGCCCAGTATGAGTCCGAGGTGGTCTACCACCAGCTCCGCGAGGACCTGGAACGGCAGGGCGTGATCTTCCTTGACACGGATACCGCGTTGAAGGAACACCCGGAGATCATGCGCGAGTACTTCGGCACCATCATTCCGGTGGGCGATAACAAGTTCGCCTCGCTCAATACCGCAGCGTGGTCCGGCGGTTCGTTCGTCTATGTCCCCAAGGGCGTTCACGTCGAGATCCCGCTGCAGGCATATTTCCGCATCAATACCGAAAATATGGGCCAGTTTGAGCGCACGCTGATCATCGCCGATGAGGACAGCTACGTTCATTACATCGAAGGCTGCACCGCACCGATCTACACCTCGGACTCGCTGCACTCCGCCGTCGTCGAAATCGTCGTCAAAAAGGGCGCCCGCGTCCGGTACACGACGATTCAGAACTGGTCGAACAATGTATACAACCTCGTGACGAAGCGTGCCATTGCGCATGAGGGCGCCACCATGGAGTGGGTCGACGGCAACATCGGTTCCAAGGTGACCATGAAGTACCCGGCCGTTTACCTTGTTGGCGAGCACGCGAAGGGTGAAACCCTCTCGGTCGCCTTTGCCGGCGAGGGCCAGCACCAGGACACAGGGTCCAAGATGGTGCATATTGCACCGAACACGCAGTCGTCCATTATCTCCAAATCGGTGGCACGCGGCGGGGGCCGTTCGGCCTACCGCGGTCTGGTCCAGATTCGTGAGGGCGCAACGCATTCGGCGAACACCGTCCGTTGCGACGCGTTGCTGGTGGATACGATTTCCCGTTCCGACACGTACCCGTACGTCGACGTCCGCGAAGACGATGTCTCCATGGGTCATGAGGCCACGGTCTCGCGGGTGAGCGAGGAGCAGCTGTTCTATCTGATGTCCCGCGGAATGCCCGAGGATGAGGCCATGGCGATGATTGTGCGCGGATTCATCGAACCGATTGCACGCGAGCTTCCGATGGAGTACGCCCTGGAGCTCAACCGCCTGATCGAACTTCAAATGGAAGGGGCGGTGGGTTAATGACCAACGCTGAACTGACTAAGGAAACATCCGCCGCCAGCAATGTGCGCCGGATCGCGGGCATGGACGAGGAGGGCGAGCAGCTCTCCGAGATCAACCCGGTATCCTCCCCGCTCGGCGGCGCGGCAGCGAAGTCGCACAGCCACGGCGCCGGCGCGGGAATTCCGGACAGCTCACGGGCCGGACGGCTGACCTCTTACCGGGTGGCTGATTTTCCGGCCATCACGGGACGCGAAGAGGACTGGCGGTTCACACCGCTGAAGCGATTGCGCGGATTGGACAAGCTGGCGCTCGACGGCGCCGCCCCCACCGTGGCTGTCCACAAGCCCGACGCTGTGACCATCGAGACCGTGGGCCGCGACGACGCACGGATCGGAAGTGCGGGGATTCCCGACGACCGGGTCTCCGCCGCCGCGTGGGGTGCTTTCACCGAGGCAACCGTTATCACCGTTCCGGCCGAGTTTGACGGCCGCTCCGAGGAGCAGGTCACCACGATGACCCTGACCGGGGCGGGGGATGCTCCGGCGGCCAGCCACGTCTTTGTGCACGCCAAGGCCAACTCTGACGCCGTCGTCGTACTTGATCACCGCGGCTCGGCAGTTGTGTCCGAAAATGTGGAAATCCTGGTGGAGGACGGCGCCCGGCTGACCGCGGTCAGCATTCAGGACTGGGCAGACGGCACCACGCACGCCAGCTCGCAGCAGATGAAGATCGGCCGCGACGCCAAGCTCAAGCACGTTGTAGTCAACCTTGGCGGCGACCTGGTCCGTATCAACCCCTCGGCCCGTTTCGCGGGTCCCGGCGGCGACATCGAAATGTACGGCCTGTATTTTGCCGACGCCGGACAGCACTTTGAGCAGCGGATTTTCGTTGATCACTCGGTGCCCAACTGCAAATCACGCGTAACCTACAAGGGCGCGCTGCAGGGTAAGGATGCGCACTCGGTGTGGGTTGGCGACGTGCTGATCCGCAAGGAGGCCGAGGGCACCGACACCTACGAGATGAACAGGAACCTGATCCTGACGCAGGGTGCGCGGGCGGACTCCGTACCGAACCTGGAGATCGAGACAGGCCTGATCGAGGGCGCCGGACACGCCAGTGCCACCGGCCGGTTCGACGACGAGCAGCTGTTCTACCTGCAGGCCCGCGGCATTCCCGAAGACGTCGCAAGGCGGTTGGTGGTCCGTGGCTTCCTGAATGAGATCATTCAGCAGATTAAGGTTCCCGCCCTCGAAGAGCGGCTCCGGGAAGCCGTCGAACGCGAATTGAAGGCGGGCGCTCTCTGATGAGTGCACCCTCGGAGGACCGCCAGCCGGCCGGGCGTCTCGTCTGCACCGTGGACGAGGTCGGCCTCAAAAGCGCCGTGCGCCTGGAGGTGGACGGTTTTGCCGTTGCGGTGGTGAAAGACTCCGAGGGGAACCTGTTCGCCATCGGCGACGCCTGCTCGCATGGGGAAATCTCCCTCAGCGAGGGCGATGTCGAGGGCCAGACCATTGAGTGCTGGGCGCACGGGAGCTCGTTCGATCTGCGCACCGGCGAAGCGCTGACGTTGCCGGCCTACGAGCCGATTCCCGTATTTGCGCTGGCCGTGGATGGCGGGAACGTGTACGTGGACGTGGAAAACATTCTTAACGGGGTTGCCGCCCCGGAACTCGAAGCTTAAACAAGGAGAAATTAGGGTATGTCTACTCTGGAAATCAAGGACCTGCACGTCAGTATCGATACTGAGCAGGGCAAAAAGCCGATTCTCAAAGGCGTTAGCCTGACCATAAACTCGGGTGAGACGCACGCCATCATGGGGCCCAACGGTTCCGGAAAATCCACTCTGGCATCCACGATTGCGGGCCACCCGCGCTATGTAGTGGACAGCGGTTCCATCACCCTCGACGGGGAAGATGTGCTGGCGATGAGCGTTGACAAGCGCGCCCGCGCGGGACTTTTTCTGGCCATGCAGTACCCGGTCGAAATCCCCGGTGTAACGGTGACCAACTTCCTGCGCACCGCCAAGACCGCAATTGACGGCGAGGCTCCGAAACTGCGGACCTGGACCAAGGACGTCAAGGACGCCATGGCCCAGCTGCGGATCGAACCCGAGTTTGCCGCCCGTAACGTGAACGAGGGCTTCTCCGGTGGTGAAAAGAAGCGGCACGAGATTCTGCAGCTGGAACTCTTCAAGCCCAAATTCGCCATCCTGGACGAGACCGATTCGGGGCTCGATGTGGATGCGCTGAAGGTTGTGTCCGAGGGCGTCATGCGCGCCAACGAAGATGGCACCATGGGCACGCTGCTGATCACCCACTACACGCGCATCCTGCGCTACATCAAGCCGGACTTTGTCCATGTCTTCGTTGACGGCAACATTGCCGAGCAGGGCGGACCGGAGCTGGCTGACCGGCTTGAAGCAGAAGGCTACGACCGCTTCCTGCCCGCGATAGCACGTGCCTAATATTCATCCGCGAGGATGGATAAATGTCAGAAGGAAACATGACTGAGACCAGTACCACCCCAGCCAATCCGGCCCAGACAAACCTTGAGGACGTTGAAGAAGCCCTCAAGGATGTCATTGACCCCGAACTGGGCGTCAACGTGGTCGATTTGGGCCTGTTGTACGGCCTGCGCTATGCCGAAGACGGTGCTCTGCTCATTGACATGACCCTGACCACGGCGGCATGCCCGCTGCAGGATGTCATTGAAGAGCAGGTCGAGAACTCCGTTAGCGATCTTGTCGATGAGTGGCGGATCAACTGGGTATGGATGCCGCCGTGGGGGCCGGAAAAGATCACCGACGACGGTCGGGACCAGATGCGGGCCCTGGGCTTCAATATCTAAGCGTCGCTGCGAGACGCTCCTGCCGACTGCCGAGGGAAACCCCAAGTCGCCGCGTGCGGGAACATGCTGTTCCGGCACGCGGTGGCTATTTGCCGCGTTTCTGAGCGCGCAGGGTACTCTGGGGCCATGACTGACGTTGCGGCGCGCACCCCCTCGTTACTATCGCTGGCCTTTTTGGGCCGGACCTGGCATCTGGCGACGGCGTTGATCGGAGCTGCCGGTTTTATTTTTCAAATCTACGCGTTGGTGAATGGCCCCCGGTATGCGGCCAACCCGGGTAACGCGTGGTGGAATTTCGGCAGCTTCTTCACGATCGAAAGCAATTTTCTGGTACTTTGCATCTCCCTGACCCTGGCAGCAAATTCGGCCCGGGCTGGGGGCCAGCTCTGGCGGGTGCTGCGCCTGATGGCACTGGTCAACATCACCGTCACCATGATCATCCAGTTCTTTCTGCTCCGGGACTTGCCGGAAATCCAGGCGCTGAGAGGTGCCGGCCTCTACGCGGACAGAATCCTGCATTACGTGGTACCTCTGATGGTCATTCTGGGCTGGGTCGTGTTCGGGCCGCGACCGCGGATCAGTATCAAAACCACGTTGCTGATTCTAGTCTTTCCTGCGCTTTGGTGCGTTTATACGGTAATCCGCGGCGCGTTGACCGGCTGGTATCCTTATCCATTCATTAATGTGACGGAGCAGGGTGCATTCGTGATCGTCAACTGCATCCTGGTCGGGGCCGTCTTTCTGGCCGTCGGCTTCGTCTACTACTGGCTGGACCGAACGCTGCGCCCGGGGCCAGATGCAAAACCGCAGTAGTCGGTGCGGCAATTGTGAGGGTCCCGGATCAGGGAGTGGGCCCGGAGGCCTCCTGCTGGAGGTATTTCTCCTCAATGGCCTTGGGCCCAAACGGCCACAAGTGCTCGACCCTGGCCCAGATGAAGTAGGCGATGACACCGGCGGCCAGCCAGGCCAACGACCATTCGATCGGATGGCGGCCAGGAGAGTTCAGATCTGCGTAAACGTAGATGAAAGTCCAGCCGATGAACGCGAGCACACTCGGCAGCGGGTAGCGCCACATCCGGTAGGGGCGCCGCAGCGTTGGTTGACGCTTGCGCAGCACCGTCAGGGCGATAATCTGCGAGAGCCCCTGAACGATCACCATCACCGCCGTCAGCAGTTCGATCAGGACTGACAAGTCCGTTGCCCGCCCGATGACGAACCCCGCCACCGTAATGACGCCCATCGACAGCAGCCCGAGTACCGGAAACCGGTGTTGCGGGTGCAGCCGGGCAAAGGACCGGAAGAACACCCCTTCCCGGGCAGCGTCATAGGGCACGCGGGACCCACCCAATAATCCGGCAAACACGGACGTCAGCGCCGTGATGAGGATCAGCACAGTAATTACCGACGCAGCACCTGACCCCCATGCGCGCTCCAGGACCACGGAGTCCACGGACTGCGAAGCTGCCGACGTCGGATCAAGCATCTCGTGCCAGTCAACGACGCTGAGGACGCCGATCTGCATCAGTAGATAGATGACCATGATGCCCAGAATGGACAGCACAATGGATTTTGGAATCACCTTGCCCGGGTTGACCACCTCGCCGCGATGTAGGACGTGGTGTTGTAGCCCTGGTAATCATAGATACCGATGGTCAGACCACCGGCAAGTCCAATCCAGAACACGCTGCTGGTGAGATCGAAAGCATGGGCAGGGTAGGTAAAAGCCAGACTCGGATCGAAATGCGTATAGGCAGCGAGTATGACGGAACCGACGCTGATGATCATGATGAACCACAGCACCGTTGTGAGCTTCCCGATGGACTCAATCTTTCGCCACAGTAAAGCGACGATCAGCACAATCGCCGCCAGGCCGACAATGTTTCCTTCCAGCTCCGTCATGCCGGGCCACAAATAGCCCAGATACGCCACGAAGCCAACTATTCCGGTGGACATGATCAACGGGATGGACAGAATCGCCGTCCAGACAAAGAGGAAGGGCATCAGCCGCCCTGTTCGGTACTGAAATGCCTCCCGGAGGTAGACGTAGGTGCCGCCGGAACCAGGCATAGCAGCACCGAGTTCCGCCCAGACAGCCCCGTCCACCAAGGCGAGCAGTGCTCCGATGACCCATCCCAGCACTGCCTGTGGCCCGCCAAAAGCGACCACCATCAGAGGGATTGTGATGAACGGACCCACCCCGCACATCTGGCTCATGTTCAAGGTGGTGGCACCGAACAGCTTCATCCCCCGGCGCAATCCGCCGTCCGGAAGCTGATCGGCGGCCATGGCTGGGCTATTTCCCGGCTTCATGGATTTGCCCCCTTGAATTCGGAACGGGAACGGTAGCAGACACGGCGCTCATGTACGGATTCCCTCGCTGGTATTCGGGTCTCTTCAGCAATAGGTCTACTCCGAACCGGCGGCAGCCCGCAAGGTTTTACTGACTCGCGGTGGCCCGCTAATCCTCGGGATCCCCGAGACCGCGCGCGGCCAGCGCTTCGCCGGTCGCACGGGCATAGGCGACCGTTCCGATCAGCACGGGCAAGGTCCGGGCGCGCACGTTCCGCTCCAGCCCGCGGGCCCGCGCGGCGTCGCGGACGTCGTCGAACGCCCCGATGACAAAGGGGATGCTGCGCAGCATGAGGGAGACGGTCAGCGAAAAACGTTCGGGGTCCGCGCCGAAGCGGCGCAGCGGCTCCACCGCGCGCTCCAGGGAGTCCAGCAGGGTCGCGACGGGTGTGGACGCGGTGACGATGTTGGAGGCCAGAACCGTCGCCATAATGCCGGCCACTACCTGCCACGCCGTCGCCGGCCCGGACTGCCAATATTGATAGCCGGCAATGAGCACCAGGAAGATCAGCATCATTCGCACCGGCTGCCAAAGCCGGGCCGCGGGCAGGCGCGCGGCGAAATGCAGGACGATGACGGCGGCCAGCACGGCGCTGGTCAGGTACACCTGAGGGAACGCAAAGCAGGCGACGGCGACAGCCAGCAGGAGCAGGCCCTTGAGCCACAGGGGAGCCCGGTGCACGGCGGAGCGGCCCGGACAATAGGCGCCGACGAGGTAGGCATGACCGCGCATCAGCTGTACATCCGCCGGTAGTGCGCCACGGCGCCCGCTGCCGTGCCGTCAAAGACCACTTGGCCGGCGTCCATCACGAGTGCCCGGCTGCAGTCCAGGGCCAGCTCGAGGTCATGGGTGGAGAGAATGAGTTGCTGGCTCAGCCCTGCCAGCCTGCTGCGCAGGAGCCGCGTGTTGCGCAAATCCAGCAACGTGGACGGCTCATCCAGTACCAGCAGCTGTGGCTCCACCGCCAGAACTGTTGCCAGTGCCAGCAGTTGGCGCTCCCCGCCGGAAAGCTCGTAAATGCTGTTGCCGCCCAGCGGCTCGAGGCCGTATTCCTGCAGGAGCCGCACCGCCTCCTGCCGGCGCGCCGTCGACGATTTCACGCGGCGCCGCAAGGACAGCTCCAGATCCTCCAGCGGAGTCGGCATGACCAGCTGCGAGAGCGGATCGGTAAAGACAAAGCCGACCTGCCGGCGGACGGCGCCGCCGTCGGCACGTGTGTCTAGACCGTCTACGCTGACGCTTCCGGCGCTCGGCAGCAGCAGCCCGTTGAGCAGCCGCAGGAGCGTCGATTTGCCCGAGCCGTTGGCCCCAATGACGGCAATGCGCTGCTCGCTCAGTTCCAGCGTCGTCGGTTGGAGGATGGTGCGGACGGAACCACCGGAGGTTTCCGCACTGAATGAGGCTTCCTGCAGCAGGACATGACTCACGTCCGGCGGCGCCGAAGGAGATCGGGAAACGCCCGGTGCAGGCTCAACGCCAGTCCCACGGCGAGAATGTTTTTGATGATGTCACCGGGATAATAGATGGCGTCGGCGAGTACAGCCGTGGAAAATCCCATTCCCTTCAGCAGGAATCCCGCGACACCGCTTGCATGCAGGATGAGCATCCCCAGCACTGCTGCGCCGAAAAGCCATCCGGCTTTGTGCCTGCGCCGCAGTGCCCACGGTGTGAGAAATCCCACTGCCGCGACGGCCAGCAGGAACCCGACAATGTAGCCCGCCGAGGGTCCTGCCAGCACCGCGGGACCGGACCGGAAACCGGCAAAAACCGGAAGTCCGATCAGCCCTAGGAGAATGTACAGCCCGACGGCGGCGGTGCCGCGTCCGAAGCCAAGGACAAGTCCGCAAAGGGCAACGGCCAGGGTCTGCAGTGTGATCGGAACACCGAACGGACCGGCGGGAATGCCTGGAACGGCAACCGAAGCGGCCAGGAGAGCTGCGAAGACGGCGATTAGCGCGAGGTCGACGGCGGCCCATCTCGATCGCCGGCGCAGCACTGTGGGTGCCGGCGCAGCTGCGCGGGCACCCACTGCGGAGGGCTGTGTCTGTTCGGTGTTAGGCATGTTTTAAGCTTTCATGTCGCTCTGGTGGTCTTCGTTGCCTGTGATCAGAATGATACTTTGCCGCCCGCAGATCGACGGTACCCCTGCGAAGCTGCGGGCACTGCACTTTGTCAGGCCGGGCACCTCGTTAGACTGGAAGGGTTGCCCTTGCCGTCGTTGCGACGGCCCGGTGACCTGAGTCCATTGAAGTGACTTGCATCCGTTGAAGTGACCCTGAAGTGAAAGGCTACTACCTTGATTATCGTCCAAGACCTTGAGTTACGTGCGGGAGCGCGTTTACTCATGGACGAAGTGTCCTTCCGCGTCGATAAGGGGGACAAGATCGGGCTGGTGGGCCGCAACGGTGCGGGCAAAACCACCCTGACCAAGGTACTGGCTGGCGAGGCCCTTCCCGCAGCCGGCAAGGTGACCCGCAGCGGGGAAATTGGTTACCTGCCGCAGGATCCGCGCACGCCGGACATGGAACAGCTGGCCCGGGACCGGATCCTCTCCGCCCGGAGTCTGGACGTGGTGATCACCAAGCTGCGCGAGACTGAGGCCGACATGGCCAGCGAGGACATCGCCGTGCAGGAGAAGGCGATGGCCCGCTACGACCGGATTGAGCACGAGTTCCTCAGCAATGGCGGGTACGCCGCTGAAGCGGAGGCCGCAGCAATATCCTCCAACCTGGCACTGCCGGACCGGCTGCTCAACCAGCCGTTGAAGACGCTCTCCGGTGGCCAGCGCCGGCGCGTTGAACTGGCCCGGATTCTCTTTTCGGGTGCACAAACCATGCTCCTCGATGAACCAACCAACCACCTTGACGCCGATTCAATCGCCTGGTTGCGCGACTTTTTGAAAAACCACGCCGGAGGTCTGATTGTGATCAGCCACGACACCGACCTGTTGGAAGCTACGGTCAATAAGGTCTACAACCTTGACGCCAACCGCGCCACGATTGATCAGTACAACCTCGGCTGGAAGAAGTACCTGGAACAACGCGAAACCGACGAACGCGCCCGTAAGCGTGAGCGGGCCAACGCGGAGAAGAAGGCCGGCGTCCTGATGGACCAGGCCAATAAGATGCGCGCCAAGGCCTCCAAAGCGGTCGCGGCACAAAATATGGCCAAGCGTGCCCAGCGGCTGCTGAACGGTTTGCAGGAAGTACGTGCCAACGACCGCGTCGCGGCCCTGCGCTTCCCCGATCCGTCGCCGTGCGGAAAAACTCCGCTGACTGCGGAAGGGCTGAGTAAGTCCTACGGTTCGCTGGAAATCTTCACCGACGTGGATCTGGCCATCGACAGGGGATCGAAGGTTGTTATTCTCGGTCTCAACGGTGCCGGCAAGACCACCCTGCTGCGGATGCTGGCCGGAGTGGACAAGCCGGACACCGGGGAAGTCATCGCCGGTCATGGGTTGAAGGTAGGGTACTACGCCCAGGAACATGACACCCTGGACACCTCACGCACGGTGCTGGCCAATATGCGCAGCGCCGCCCCGGACATGGATGACGCGGAGGTGCGCAACATCCTTGGTTCCTTCCTGTTCTCCGGGGACGATGTGGAGAAGCCCGCCGGTGTCCTTTCCGGTGGTGAGAAGACCAGGCTGGCCCTGGCCACTATCGTGGCGTCCTCGGCCAACGTGCTGCTGCTCGATGAACCGACTAACAACTTGGATCCTGCCAGCCGCGCCGAAATCCTCGGCGCGCTGCGCAACTACAGCGGCGCCGTCGTTCTGGTCAGCCACGATGAAGGCGCGGTCGAGGCGCTGAACCCGGAGCGCGTCGTCCTGCTGCCCGACGGCGTGGAGGATCACTGGAACGAGGATTACCTCGACCTGATCACGCTGGCCTAAGGGTCGCTGCAGGAAATACAGAATGCCGTAGGTAGTATTTCGTCATTTGCGGGTTCATGTGTAGCCTGACGGGAGAGTCAGGACATGGCTTCAGGTATTGAGAAAGACCCTCCCGCCACGGAAGTCAGGATCGCTTCCGCTATTCTCTGTGAGGCCCCGAGCCATGAGCCAGCCTGATATCGACGTTTGCCTTGATGTCCTGATGCGCGGCGGAGGATTCGTTCTTCCGGCGCGGGATCTCTCCTACGATGCCGCAGCCTTCGTTGGCCGCTTAAGATTCTGCGCTGAACGCGCAAAGATGCGGATCACTGTCCATGAGGATGGACAATTTCTCACCGTAACCAATCCGGACCACCAAGTCACCGAGATCGAGAAGCGGGCCGGCCGAATGTTTACTGAGTCTGTCCTCGACGGTCATCCGGTCCTAACGTATGAGGAGGCGCTGCAGGCCTCCCGCCGGCTGTTCATCCGGTCTGTACGGTAGCTCGGCAGCGACAAGCCGCCCAAACGTTGGGGCGGTTTCGTTGCGGGATTGCATGGCATTCAGTGCAGGCCGATGCGAAAATCGGTTCCCATTACGGGCGTTCACTGGCAGCAGGGAATCTAGAAGCCCTGGGCGTCCAGGACCGCGTCTTCTTCCTCTTCAGCGGTGGCACGGCGGCCAGGCCGGCTTGGCCGTGGCGGTCTGCGCTGCGCAAACGCGGATCCGCGGCCGTACGCTTGTTCGGAATCGGCCATGTCATCCGATTCCTGCTCTGCCAGATAGCGGTCCAGCAACGCCTGCTGACGCGCCGCGTAGCCGTAACCGACAAAAAAGAGAATGCCGAAGGCGAACCACTGCATCGAGTAGCTCAGATGCGGGCCCTCGTCGATGGAAGGCATCGGGAAAGCTACCGGATTCGTGGTGGCCGCCGGTGTCTCCTGCGCCATCTGAGCGTAAGCGCCGGTCAGAATCGGGTAGTCGAGCTCTTTGGCATAGGCGGTCAAATCAATGGAGGCAAGCTGGCCTGCCGGTGCCCCGCGCTGCAGCGCCGGTTCGGCTGGTCGAAGGCGGGCGACGACGGTCACGGTTCCGGTGGACGGCTCCGGTACCGTATCGGGCCGGCCGCCCTCATTATTGCCGATCGGCAGCCAGCCGCGGTCGATAATGACCGTATCGCCGGTGCTCAGTTTGAGCGGAACTACGACTTCGTAGCCGGGCTGACCGTTCAACGGACGGTTGCGCACAACTTTCTGCTCCGATATGTCATAGCTGCCGGTGAGCGAAACCTGGCTCCATTCCTTATCCGGTTCCAGCTTTTGGAACAGCGGCTGGGCCTGCCCTGCCGTTAGTGGCGCGGCGGAATAGTTGTTGGTGATCTTGGCTATGTCCGCCCGCACCTCTGTCCGCCGATCCAGCTGCCAGAAGCCAAGGCCGACACAGATGGCCGCAAAGATCGCTGCGATCAGCAGATAGCCGAGCCACCGGCCGGTGAGAAGAAATTTGTACATAGGTATGACTGGTGGTCTTTCTCAGTGGGTTTCCGTGGAGTCCGAATGCGCACCGGAAGGTGTCGGCAGGACCGGCACCGGCAAAGTTTCGCACCAGAGTCCTCGGGTACGCAGATAGTCTTCCAGCCACTGATTATGCTCGTTGCACGCCAGCCAGACTTTGCGTCGCTCCGGCGGGTGGATTTTCGGATTATTCCACAGCAATCTGGACGTTGCCACGGTGCGGCAGCCGCGCCTGGAACAGATTAATTCTTCGGCCGGCAGCTGGCCGTCCAGCATGTCGAGGAGGTTCATCGTGTCCGACCGCCATCTGCGGGACCACTGTCTGTCCGACCGCCATCTGTGGGACCACTGTCTGTCCGACCGCCATCTGTGGGACCACTGTCGGTGGGACCGCCCTCGGGGTCGGGGGGAATGACTTCACCCTGCAGCGTCGGTGATTCCCCGTCGCCGGGGATTGTGCCCGCAGCACTCTGCGGGTCAGGAGCTTCCAACTCCCCCAGCGGGGCCTGATCCAACAGGGATAACGCGTGCTCATTGACGGTGTCGCTGCCTCCATTGGCGATGATCACCGCGAACCACGGCAAGCCAACGGCTCCGACAACGGCGATGACCTTGAACCAGCCGGGGAGTACGAAGATCAGGAAAAGGCATACCAGCCGAATGCTCATGGCCAAGGCGTACTTCACCATGCGGCGATGCATGTCATCGCTGTGGGCAGTGGGCGCGTCGGTGATGTTGTGCACATCGGCTGAGCCGGTATGGGTTCCATCTTTCGTACGGCCGGGCGCACCATCGGCGTAACCGGCCGGATGTGCTGCTCTGTTTCTCATCACGCTCCAAGGGCCGTTTCCATTCTCGCACTGCTGGCGGCTGCGGCCAAAGTTAACGCATGGGTTTGCGTTCAACGGTTAGGATTCAATCCGGGAACGATCACGGAGGAATGAATGACTGCAGTAGATAGTGGGCCTGCCCGCAATGGGCAGACTGATGGACGAGCGGCTGGGCGCAGCGTGCTGATCACCGGCGGAAACCGCGGCATTGGCCTGGCCATCGCCAAGTCTTTTTTAGCAAACGGGGATCGGGTAGCCGTGACGTATCGCAGCGAATCCGAGGTGCCGGACGGGATTCTCGCCGTGCAGGCGGACGTCACTGATGGGGCATCCGTGGACGCAGCCTTCACCGTGGTGGAAGCCGCACAAGGACCGGTCGAGGTGCTAGTGGCCAACGCTGGAATCACCAAGGACGCTCTGTTGCTGCGGATGAGCGAGGGCGATTTCACCTCCGTCATCGACACAAACCTGACGGGCGCGTTCCGTGTCATCAAGCGCGCCTGCCGGGGCATGATCCGCCTTCGCAAGGGCCGAATCGTGTTCATCTCCTCGGTCACCGGCCTCTATGGCGCACCGGGACAGATTAACTATTCGTCGTCCAAGGCCGGCCTGGTCGGCATGGCACGGTCGCTGACCCGGGAACTCGGTTCCCGGAACATCACTGCCAACGTCGTCGCACCGGGTTTTATCAATACGCAGATGACTGCTCAGTTGCCCGAGGAGACGCAAAAGAACTACCTGGCGACCATCCCCGCCGGCCGTTTCGCCGAGCCGGAGGAAGTCGCCAAGGTTGTCCGCTGGATCGCCAGCGACGAAGCGGCCTACATTTCCGGCGCGGTAATTCCGGTCGACGGCGGCCTCGGCATGGGGCACTAGAACTGCAGCACCAAGCACAGAGTTAATCAGCACAAAGTCATTCAGCACGGAATTAATCTGAACAGTCGCAGCAAGTACCGAAGCAGTTTCTTGGAGGTTTGTAGATGGGCCAGTTCGAAGGTAAGACAGCAATTGTCACGGGATCCTCACGCGGTATTGGTGCCGAAGTAGCGAAGCTGTTGGCCGCCCAGGGGGCTGCCGTCGTCGTCAACTACCGGCAGAAGGCGCCCCGGGCGGAGAAGGTGGTGGCCGGAATCAAGGCCGCCGGCGGCCGGGCCGTGGCAGTCGGAGCGGATCTGACGACGCAGGAGGGCGTGCAGGCCCTTGTCAGCGCCGCGATGGAGAATTTCGGTTCCTTGGACCTGCTGGTGCTCAATGCCTCCGGCGGTATGGAATCCGGGGTGCAGGAGGACTATGCCCTCAGACTCAACCGTGATGCGCAGGTCAATATGCTCAACGCCGCAGTATTGCTGATGCCGGAGGGTTCACGGGTTGTCTTTGTGACCAGCCACCAGGCACATTTCATCGACACGGTGCCCACCATGGCGGAGTATGAGCCGGTGGCGCGAAGCAAGCGCGCGGGCGAGGATGCGCTCCGTGAACTGATCCCGCAGCTGTCCAATCACGGTATTTCGCTTGTGGTGGTTTCCGGGGACATGATCGAAGGCACTGTCACGGCGACGTTGCTTGACCGAGCCAATCCGGGGGCCATCGAGGCACGTCGAACCGAGGCCGGCAGACTGTATTCGGTGGAGGAATTCGCCGCCGAGGTCGCTGCCATGGCCGGGGCGGACGTCGAAACCGGCCATACAGAATACATCGGCGGCGCGGATTACATTCAGGCCGTCCAGGAGCAGCACCAGCAATAGCAGCTCAGCGTTATTAGCAGGACGGCCCTGGTTTTAGCACCGCCACGGTCCTGGTCGGATTAGATGCCGGCCAGGACCAGCGCCACGTCCAAATTGGGAAGGTTGATCTGCGCATCGGCGGCCGCCCGCACCGCGGGTTTTGCGTTGTAGGCGATGCTCAGTCCGGCCGCTTCCATCATGTCCAGGTCATTGGCGCCGTCGCCGATTGCTACGGTGCAGGAGAGCTCGATGCCCTCGGTTCGGGCCCACTGCCGCAGCGACGATGCCTTCGCCGCCCGGTCGACGACGGCGCCGAGAACCCTGCCGGTGAGGACGCCGTCCACAATCTCCAGTTCATTGGCCGCGGCATAGTCCAAGTGCAGGGCCTTTGACAGCGGTGACAGGAGCTGGGAGAAGCCACCGGAGACGGCTCCGACCACGTGGCCGGCGGCACGGGCAACACTTACCAGGCGATCAGCACCCTTACTGAGCTTGATCGTGCTGCCGACCTCGGCCAGGACGGTATCCGGGAGCCCGGCCAGCGTGGCCACGCGGGCATGCAGACTTTGCGCAAAGTCCAGCTCGCCGCGCATCGCGGCTTCGGTAACCGCGGCGACCTCTGCCTCGGTCCCCGCGTGGGCGGCCAGTAACTCGATGACTTCCTGCTGGATCAGCGTCGAATCCACATCCAGTACGATAAGTTTGCGGGTCGCGCGCCGCAGCGCGGCAGGCACGACTGCCGTATCCACTCCGTACGTGCCAGGTCCTTCGCCTGCGCCGGCCGAGAGAGAGGCGCGGATCTGCCGCAGGTCAACCGGGCCGGCCGCAATAAGTTCCATCACGCAAAGCTCATAGCCGGGCCGGCTGCCCAAATCCTCATCGAGCACCCTGGCGCCACAGCCGGCGAGGGTGCGGCGGATCTGTTCGAGCGCGGCAGGTGACAATGACTGGCCATAACTGACCGCGGTAAAGGTAGAGGGCATATGCGACATCCTACCGGCGCAGCAGTGTGGCGCAGCGGGACGGGCGGCCCGAGGTCGTTCGCTACGACCGGCGGTTAGCGTTGCTGCCCGGGTTTGGCCTAGTGTCTTTCTTTATGAGCGATGTTCTTGAATTGGCCGGTGTCAGCGTGGTCCGTGGCAGCAAAAAACTGCTGGACACGGTGGACTGGCAGGTCAGGGAGGGCGAGCGCTGGGTGGTGATGGGTCCAAACGGTGCCGGCAAAACCACCCTGCTGCAGATCGCCGGCGCACGAATCCACCCCACCAGCGGAGTAGCGGGCATTCTCGACGAGGTTCTCGGCGCAGTCGATGTCTTCGAGCTCCGTCCCCGGATCGGACTCGCCTCGGCCAACCTCGCGGCACAGATTCCCGGGCATGAAAAGGTGCTTGACGTCGTCGTGACGGCGTCCTATGGCGTCACGGGCCGTTGGCGTGAGGCATATGAGCGTTCGGACGAGCGCCGGGCCTTTGGTTTATTGGAGGAGTGGGGGATGTCCACCTTCATGAACCGGCCCTTTGCCTCGCTCAGCGAAGGCGAACGAAAGCGGGTCCAGATAGCGCGGGCCCTGATGACTGATCCGGAATTGTTGTTGCTGGACGAGCCGGCCGCTGGCCTTGACCTCGGTGGACGCGAGGACCTGATCCGCCGGCTGAGCTCTCTGGCCGCGGATGAGGATGCTCCGGCCCTGATCCTGGTTACCCACCATGTGGAGGAAGTTCCGCCGGGATTCACCCATGCGCTGTTATTGCGTGACGGCGCTGTAGTGGCGCAGGGCCCGTTGGCTGAGGTGCTCACGGAGGAGCACCTCAGCGCCACGTTCGGCCTGCCGTTAAAGGTCAGCAGCCAGAACGGCCGTTTCTCCGCGGTCGCACGCTGACTCCGCGCTGACCCCGCTCCGCCAACCGACCGTCCGCCAGCAGCCGTCCGTTAGGACCTCCCGCCGTGGAACTTTTGCACGCCGTCTTCATCCTCCTCGGCGGACTCTGGGCGGGCACGATCAATTCGGTCGTGGGCTCCGGGACACTGGTGACATTCCCCATCCTGATCGCCCTCGGGTACGCACCCGTCATGGCCACGGTCAGCAACGCGATGGGGCTGATCGCCGGCGGCGTCTCCGGTGTTTTCGGCTACCGCCGCGAACTTGCCGGCATGCGTGCCAACCTTCTGAGGCTGTTGCCGGCTTCGCTGCTCGGCGGCGTTACGGGGGCATTCCTGCTGTTGCACCTGCCGGAAAGCGTCTTTGGCGTCGTCGCACCATTTTTGATCGTTCTGGCGCTGGCCATGGTCATCCTGCAGCCGAAGCTGCAGCGCTGGGTGAAGAAACGTGCCGAAGCGAACGACGGCGTCCCGCACCGCTCGCACGCGATCGTCATGACGGCGCTGGTGTACTTCGCCGGCGTCTACGGGGGGTACTTCGTCGCGGCGCAGGGCATTCTGCTGGTCGGGATTCTGGGGATCTTCATGACCGGCACCCTGCAGAACGCCAACGCCGTGAAGAACGTGCTGTCCCTGGCGGTAAACCTCATTGCCGCGGTCTCGTATCTGCTTTTTGCGCCGGAGAAGATCATCTGGGTCGTCGTCGGTCTGATTGCCGTCAGTTCGCTGGTCGGCGGCTTCGTCGGTTCAAGGATCGGTCGCCGGCTTTCCCCGTTGGTGCTCAGGCTGGTCATTGTCACGCTGGGCAGCGTGGCACTGTATTTCATGGTGGCAAAACTGGTCGTGGCCTGATGCTCATCGACCTGCACGATGCGGCAGACCCCCGGGTGAGCGATTACACCGGGTTGACGGACGTCCAGCTGCGCAGGCTCCGCGAACCGGCCGAGGGACTGTATATTGCGGAAAGCCCGCGCGTTTTCCGCCGTGCACTGGCCGCCGGCCACAGGCCACGATCCTTCCTGATGACACACAAATGGCTGCCGGACGTGGAAGATGTGCTGGCCGCGTACCCGGACGTTCCGGTCTTCGTGGGCAGCCCGGAGCTGCTGGCGGAGGTCATCGGTTTCCACCTCCACCGCGGAGCGCTGGCCGCGATGCAGCGGCCGGCTCCGGTTCCGCTGTCCCGGGCGCTCGACGGCGCACGCCGGGTAGCGGTGCTCGAGGACATTGTGGACCAGACGAATCTTGGCGCCATTTTCCGCTCGGCGGCCGCACTCGACGTTGACGCGGTGCTGATTAGTCCGCGCTGCGGGGACCCGCTGTACCGCAGGAGTATCCGGGTGAGCATGGGTGCGGTGTTCCAGGTTCCATGGGTCCGCGTGGATGACTGGCCGGATGCGCTGGATCTTTTGCGCCGCCAGGGGTTTACCACTGCGGCCTTGGCGCTGTCCCAGAGCGCCATCACCCTTGATGAACTCGCTGATCGTCGGCACGGCCGCCTGGCCCTGATTTTGGGGACCGAGGGGGAGGGGCTCGCAGCGGCTACGCTCGCCGCTGTGGACTGTACGGTACGGATTCCGATGGGCCGCGGCGTTGATTCGCTCAATGTCGCCGCCGCAGGCGCCGTAGCCTTCTGGGCCTGCCGGCCTCGTGAATAACCCGGTAATAAACCGCGGATAATCCCGCGGGCATCTTTGCTGAATCAACGCGCCCGTTAGGAAATGTTTCGGCAGGCACGGTAATATTAACTGCTGGTCCTCAGTGACCGCTTCTTGCTCCACCCCCGCGCGCTGGCAAAATCCAGGCGACTATCTCGAAGGTAAACACCGTGAAGACTAACACTCACCCGAAGTACGAAGCCGTCGTGTTCAACGACCTGGCCTCCGGCACGAAATTCCTGACCCGTTCAACGGTCGGCTCCAGCAAGACCATCGAGTGGGAAGACGGCAACACGTACCCCATCATCGACGTCGAAATCTCCTCGGAATCGCACCCGTTCTACACCGGCAAGCAGCGCATCATGGACAGCGCCGGTCGGGTGGAGCGCTTCAACGCCCGCTTCGCCGGCTTCGGCAAGAAGTAGTCTGCCCGCAGTTCATATCGATTCCAAGAGGGTCCGTGCCAGGGGGTGCGGGCCCTTTTTGGTGGAATCCGCCTTTTGGCGGAATTTGTCCGTGCTTGGGATGATGGAACCATGGCACCTCAATTTCACGGCGAGTATAAAGTCCACGGCGGCAAGCTGGTCGTGGCGGATTTCGATGTTACCGGCTCGGTGCTGACTAATGTTTCCATCAGCGGCGATTTTTTTCTCGAGCCGGACGAGGCGCTGACGGCCATCAATGACGCCCTGAACGGGCGCGATGCCGCCGCTCCCGCCGCCGCGCTGGCCGACGCCATCGACGCGGCGCTGCCCGTCGGCGTCGTCCTCTTCGGCTTTTCCTCCCAGGCGGTCGCCATTGCGGTCCGCCGCGGGCTGGCACTGGCGACGAGCTGGTCCGATCATCAGTGGGAGGTCATTGGCCCCACTGTCCTGCCCACCGAGGTCAACGTGGCGTTGGATGAGGTGCTCACCGAAGAAGTGGGAGCCGGACGGCGAAATCCCACGCTGCGGTTCTGGGACTGGCAGGAGCCCTCCGTGGTGATCGGTAGCTTCCAGTCGCTGCGCAATGAGATCGATCCGGTGGGCGTGGAAGAATTCGGGATCAAGGTGGTGCGCCGGATCAGCGGCGGCGGGGCCATGTTCATGGAGGCAGGGAACTGCATCACCTACTCGCTGTATCTGCCGCAATCACTGGTGGACGGCCTCAGTTTCGCCGATTCTTATCCGTTCCTGGACAGTTGGGTAATGTCGGCGCTGGAATCCCTGGGCATCAAGGCTTTTTACATTCCGCTGAACGATATCGCCACCGGGCAGGGCAAAATCGGTGGGGCCGCGCAGAAACGTCTCGCCAACGGCGGCATGGTCCACCATGTAACGATGTCCTATGACATCGACGCGGAGAAAATGGTGAAGGTGCTGCGGATTGGCAAGGAAAAGCTCTCGGACAAGGGAACGACGTCGGCGAAAAAGCGGGTGGATCCGCTCCGCCGGCAGACGGGGCTGCCCCGGGCAGACATTGTTGCGCAGATGATGGCCACGTTCACTGCGCGCTACGGCGCGCGCCTGAGCGAACTGACAGAGAACGAACTGGCCCTGGCACAGGCGCTGGTGGGCAGCAAGTTCGGCACGGAACAATGGCTCGCACGGGTCCCGTGATGCGCTGGCCTCAGGCCCTTGGCAGCGCTGTGCGGACGCTGCCCACCGGTTCGTTTTCCTTCGTGATGGCCTCGGGGATCGTTTCGACGGCGTTTGCCACCGTCGGATGGTCCGTGCCGTCGGTGATCCTGCTGGTCATCGCCGCCGCAGCGTTGGTGATTCTGGCCGCGATGACCGTGTGGCGCTTCGCCGTGTTCCGCTCGGAGGTCCTCCTTGACGCGCGAAATCCGGTCCGCGCGTTCGGGTTTTTCACCATAGTGGCCGCTATCAACGTCGTGGGTGTCCGGTTGTATTCGCCTGCGTCGCCGGCGCTGACCATCGTCCTCGCGGCGCTGAGCGTCCCCCTGTGGCTGCTGTTCACCTACGGTCTGCCGGGAAACTTAATGCTGCGTCCGCTCGCCGGGCCGGTCGCCGCGAAGGTAGACGGCAGCTGGTTCCTCTGGGTGGTGGGTACGCAGTCGCTCGCAACGGCAGCGGCAACGATCGGAGGCGGAAGCCGGAGCCCTGTGCTGGCCGCGATTGCCGTTGCTCTGTGGGGGATCGGAGTCGTGCTTTACCTGATGTTGGCCACCTTGGTCACCCTGCGTCTGCTGACCGTGCCGAGCAAGCCCAGCAGCTTTACGCCGTCGTACTGGATCTATATGGGAGCTACGGCCATAACGGTACTGGCGGGCTCGCGGATTTTGCTGCTGCCGCAGGACCTGCCGGTGATGGCGGCCACCGCCGCGGTCGTTTCCGGCCTGACGTTCGTGCTGTGGGCCTTCGGTGCCTGGTGGGTGCCGTTACTGGTGATTTTTGGTCTCTGGCGGCACGTTATTCACCGTGAACCCGCCCGCTACGAGGCGGGTTTGTGGAGTATCGTCTTTCCGCTGGGAATGTACTCGGTGGCGAGCATGCACTTCGGTGCTGCCGCCCGGCTTCCCCTGCTGGTGAGCATCGGGGAGGCCGGAACCTGGGTTGCCGGTGCCGCATGGCTGATTGTCGCAGCCGCTATGGTGTACGCCGGTTACGCCCGGCTGCTTGGGCGGCCAACGCCCGTAACAGGTGGTCTCGCTGCTCCACAATGATGCGGCGCAGTGCGGCCGGCGCGTGCTCATTCGCGCTAAGCCAGCGATCCGTGCGCACGACCACCGGATGCTGTAGGGGATTGCCCGCCAGATCCTGCACGGCCGGGTATAGCCCCCGGACGATCCGACTGGACAACTCGATGCTCCGGTC
Organism: Actinomycetales bacterium; assembly: GCA_038242035.1. Lineage (GTDB taxonomy): Bacteria > Actinomycetota > Actinomycetes > Actinomycetales > Micrococcaceae > Arthrobacter_M. The sequence continues at coordinate 15,989 of JBBSSN010000003.1, read as the reverse complement.
CGCCCAGACGTCAGCAATCATCCCGAAGTAGGGCTCGAGGTAAGGGGCAAGCAGCTCCGGGGGAGCCTGCATGAAACCTTCGACGGCGGCGCTCAGCAGCGCATTGGACAGTTTCGTTTCCTGCACGGCGGCACGCCATACGTTCGCCTTGACTGCCGCGAAGGGACGGGCCGCCGCGGCCCGTTGGTGCCCGGCCCGGGCAGAACTTGAGTTTTCCCGCGCCAATTCGGCGTCAAGTTCCGCCTCGGTGGCATAACCGGTGGCGGCCAGCGCCAGCCACAGGCTCCAGCGCAGCTCGGAGTCGGCGGTGAGGCCCTTGACCGCAGAACCGCCCGTGCTGGCTTCACCGTTGAGCAGGGCCGTGATCAGCGGCACGGCTTCCTGCGTCTCGGCGCCAAGAGCGGCCAGGCTTCGGGCCCAGACCAGCTGCCGGTCCGAGCCCGGCTCGGCCGCCCGCAGCCCATCGACGACGGCGGTGAGCAGCTCCCGCCGAACGTCATCGCGCTCCGGCGCCGGGCAGTACCGCTGCGCGGCAAAACGTGCGTTATCGAGCAGCGAAGCCAACACGCCCACATCCGCCTCGTCGGCCGCAAATCGGCGGACGGCCCGGATGTATTCCACCGCGGGGAGCACGGCGTCCCGGACCGCGTTCCACAGCGCGGACCAGCACAAGGTGCGGGCCATCGGATCGGGAACTTTATTCAAATCTGCCAGAACGGTCGCCTGCGATACCGGATCCAGCCGTACCTTGGCGTAGGTGAGATCTTCGTCATTGAGCAGCAGGAGCGCGGGCCGCGGTAGCCCGATCAAAGCCGTGACCTCGGTCGCGGGCCCGGCGACGTCCAAGGGAACACTCTGGGTCCGGACCAGCCGGCCGTCCGGGTCGAAGTCGTACAGCCCCAGTTTCAGCAGATGCGGACGGGGCCGCTCTTCGCCGGTGACCGGATCCACCGCATCCTGGACGATCGTGACGGCACTGAGCACGCCGTCGTCGGCCTGCACCCGGGCCGTCAGAGTGGAAATCCCCGAGGTCTCCAACCACTGCGCGGACCAGTCCCGCAGATCCCGACCGGACGCGGTGCCCAGCGCCGCCAGCAGATCGGTCAACGATGTATTGCCGAATTCGTGGTCCCGAAAATACTGTCGCGACCCGGCAGTGAAGGCCTCAAAACCGACGTAAGCCACCAGCTGTTTGAGTACCGAAGCACCCTTGGCGTAGGTGATGCCATCAAAGTTCTGCTTGGCGGCCTCCAGATCCCGGATATCCGCCACGATCGGGTGGGTGCTGGGCAACTGGTCCTGCACATAGGCCCACGCCTTGCGCCGGTTGGCGAAGAGCACCCACGACTTGTCCCGCCAACCGGTCACCTCGCTGACCGCCAGTGTCCCCATGAAATCCGCAAACGATTCCTTCAGCCAGAGGTCATCCCACCAAAACATCGTGACCAAATCGCCGAACCACATATGCGCCATCTCGTGCATGATGGTGTTGGCGCGCAGCTGATGTTGGGTATCCGTTGCGCGGGAAGTGAAGACGTAGTTATCCGTGAACGTCACCAGACCGGGGTTTTCCATCGCGCCCAGATTGTATTCGGGCACGAAAGCCTGGTCGTATTTGCCGAACGGGTAGGGGTAATCGAACAGCTCGTTAAAATACGTCAGACCGGCCTTGGTGATGTCAAAAATCTCCGCGGCATCGAAGCTGCCGGCAATGGACGCCCGGCAATAGGCCGCCAGGGGGACCTCAAGCCCGAACCGTTCGTGCCGCCAGCTCTCCTGCGCCTTGAAGTACGGTCCGGCCAGAATCGTGGTGATATAGGTGGAGATGGGCAACGTCGGGGCGAAGTCCCACTGGCTTGATTCAGGATGCGCCGATGGCGCGTCGCTGGCGGCCGGCGCTGCGGCAACTGCCTGTTCGGCAACTGGCTGCTCGGCAACTGCCTGCTCGGCAACTGGGGTGCAGGACAGCAGGGCACTGTTGGAGGCGACTTCCCAGCCCGACGGCGCTGTGACGTGGAAGGTGAAGGGCGCCTTCAGATCGGGTTGCTCAAAGTTGGCGAAAACCCGGCGGGCGTCCGCAGGCTCATATTGGGTGTAAAGGTACGTTTTACCGTCGGCCGGGTCAACGAACCGGTGCATTCCTTCTCCGCTGCGCGAATACAGGGCCGTGGCGGTGACGGTGACCTCGTTGGCAGCGAGCAGGTTTGGAAGCGTGATCCGCGCGCCGTCGACGACGGTCGCCGGGTCAAGCTCGGTGCCGTTGAGGTTCACGGTGAGCACGTCCGCTCCGATGAAGTCCAGGAAAGTCTCCGCCCCCGGCCGTGCCGCGCTGAACCTGATGACACTTCGAGTGCCAAAACCCGCCACTGCCGGGTCCTCGGCGTCGGTGAGATCGACCGAGACGTCATAATCACGGACGGAGATCAGGGACGAGCGGACGGCGGCTTCATCGCGGCGCAGATTCTGGTTGGACATCCGTCCATTCAATCATGGGTTTTTTCGGCTCATGCCCTGTCCCCGGGCGCAGCGCAACTGCCGTGCTGGATAAACTGCTGTGCTGGATAAACTGCTGTGCTGGATCAACTGCCGTGTTACATCAAGTGCACGGCAGCGTAGCCGAGGCAGGCGATCAGCAGCCAGGCGCACAGGGCCATTGCAGAGGCCCGCAGGCCGCTGTGCAGCAACTCCCGGATTCGGACCGAGGAGCCCAAGCCGAACAACGCCGCACCGAGGGCAACGTCCTGCAGCAGGTTGCCCAGTTCCAAGCCGCCTGGACTTACCCAGCCGAGCGTCCGCAAGGCTATGGTGATCAGGAATCCTACGACAAACAGCGGCACCACCGGTGGAAATTTCGGCTCGACCGCAGCCGGTGCCCCGCCGTCGGCCACAGCAGCGGTGTGGGCCGGCAGTCCGACGGCGGAGGCTGCCTTCCCGGCTGCGGCGGAGCGCGCCTGCGGGGCAGCGGCGGAGCGTGCCTGCGCGGCAGGGGCAGTGCGGACCAATCGGTTGCGGCTGCGTCGTTCCAAGAGCGCGGCCGTTGCCACCATCGGGGCCAGCAGCAGCACCCGCGTCAGCTTGATAACTATGGCGGCGCTCAGCGCCACAGCTCCCGCCGTTTGCGCAGTAGCCACGACCTGCCCGACATCGTGGACCGAGATACCAACCCACCGACCGAACCCCATAGCGTCCAGTCCCAGCGGGGTCATCAGCAGCGGCAGGACGCCAATGGCGAGGGTTCCGCAGAGGGTCACCAGCGCCACCGGAAGCACCGTGTCCTGCTGCTTCGTACCCTTCACCGCTGCCATCGCGCCGATTGCGGACGCTCCGCAGATGGAGAAGCCGGTGGCAATGAGCAATGGGGCATCCCCGCGGAGCCGGAACAGCTTGCCGAGCCCGTAGGTCCCGGCGAAACTGAGCAGCACCACAGTGACGACCAATACCGCTGTCAGCCAGCCCAGATTCATGACGTCAGCCAAACTGAGTTTGAGCCCAAGCAGGACTATGCCCGCGCGCATCAGGTGCTTCCCGGCAAAATGCAGCCCGGGCCGGAAGGTCCCTGCGACAAGTGGCGCGGCACCGGGCAAATTCGCGGCAAGAATTCCCAACACCACCGCAACAGTCATGGCAGGCAGTGCGGGTACCAACAGGTGGACCAGCAGAGCCAGCGCGACGGCGACGAGTGCGGTCAGCAGCCCAGGCGCCAGGCGTTTAGCGGTGGCAGAGACGGGAGTACGGAGCAGTGTCATGGGGTTCTTTGCTTACCAGTTGCTGGGTTTGTAGTCCTTGAGGAAAACGCCGTATTGGTCCTCACCTGTCTCGCCGCACACAATGGGGTCATAAACCCGTGCTGCCCCGTCCACCAGGTCCAGGGGGGCGTGGAAGCCTTCTTCGGCCAGCCGGACCTTGGTGTAGTGCGGCCGCTCGTCAGTAATCCACCCGGTGTCCACGGCTGTCATCAGGATGCCATCCGAGTACAGCATTTCCTGTGCGCTGGTGCGGGTCATCATGTTCAGAGCTGCCTTGGCCATATTCGTGTGCGGGTGACCGGGGCCCTTGTAGGCACGGGAAAACTGGCCCTCCATCGCGGAGACGTTCACAATATATTTGCGGTGGGCCGTAGATCGCCGCATCGCGGGCCGCAAACGGGAAACCAGCAGGAAGGGAGCCGTAACATTGCACAGCTGAACCTCGAGCATTTCCAACGGATCCACCTGGTCCAGCACCTGCGTCCAGCTGTTGACGCTGGCCAGGTCCGGCACTAGACCGCCGGCGTCGATGGCGGTACCTGCAGCTAAACGCTCCGGTGAAGCCGAGCCCATTGAAAGCGCCAGCGCTGTAACGTTGTCCCCGGCCAGCACGGGGTGCTCCAGCACCTGGCTCGCCAGGGCCAGCGGGTGCTTGTCGTGGGCGTGGCCAAACGAGACGAGCTCGGGCATCGGCCGGTCGGTCGGCAGCGGTTCCAGCTCCGCATCGACTAACGGCTGGTAGGCGTTCCCCGACCGCCGCACGGTCTGGGCTGCATTGTTGATGATTATGTCCAGCGGCCCGGACTCACTAAGCGAGTCTGTCAGTGCCATCACCTGCGCCGGATCGCGCAAATCGATGCCGACGATTCTCAGCCGGTGCAGCCAGTCAGCACTGTCCTCCATGCCCGCAAATCGGCGTGCAGCGTCCTTCGGGAAGCGCGTCGTGATGGTGGTGTGCGCGCCGTCCCGGAGCAGTCGCAGGGCAATGTACATGCCGATTTTTGCCCTGCCGCCCGTCAGCAGCGCCCGCCGCCCACGCAGATCGGTGCTGGCGTCCCGTTTGCCGTGATTAAAGCCGGCGCATTCCGGGCAGAGCTGATGGTAAAAGGCGTCCACCTGCGTGTACTGCTGCTTGCAGATGTAGCAGGCACGGGAGCGCAACAGCGTCCCGGCGACTTCGCCCGTTGTGGAAGTCTTGAGCTTATTCCCCCGGGTTTCGTCATCGATCCGGTCCGGTGCCGCCGTCGCCGTACGGGCAAGAACAGCGCGGTCGGCGTCATTGACTGCGTCGCGTTTAACTACCCGGCGGTGGCGCTTGACCGCTTTAAACATCTTCCCGGTGGCGCGCCGCACTTGGACGTAGTCGGGATGTTCCTCGTCGTAGACGTGGATGGAGTTGAGGACCTTTAGGCAGGACGCTATATCCTCGGGAGTCAGATTCGGGGGAGTCACCCCACAATTTTACAGGCTACGGCCTGTGTCCCCCGCACGAACGGCGTGCAGGTAGTTCTTCGAGACCTTTTCCACGGAATCCCGCACCTCCGGCTGGCTCTCTGAGGCCATCAGGACTGCTTCGGGAATTGCCGCGGCTGCCATCCGGGCCAGCTCACGTTCGCGGTCGTCCGGTTCGGGCACCTGCTGGCCCTTGCTGAGGACTGTCAAGCCGGAATCCGTCACGGTGTAACCGCGGCTGCGGTCAAGTTCGTGATCCAGTCCTATCGTTGCTCCGGCGGGGACCTTGACGTTCTTGTCGAGAATGGCCCGTTTGACGACCGCCCCGGCCCCGATGACCACGTTGTCCAGCAGCACCGAACTGACCACCCTGGCCCCTGCACCCACGAACACACCGTGCGATAGGACGCTATGTTCCACGATGCCTCCGGAAATCAAGACGCCGCTGGAGACGATGGAGTCCATCGCGAGGCCAACCGTGTTCTGGTCACCGCGCACGAACTTTGCCGGCGGGTCAATGCTCTGCCGGGTAAAGATGGGCCACTCGCTGTTGTACAGATTGAACACCGGCAGAGGTGAGATCAGATCCATCTGCGCGTCATAGTAGGAATCGATGGTACCCACATCGCGCCAGTAGGTACGGTCGCGGTCGGTGGCGCCCGGGATGTCGTTGGTCGTAAAGTCATAGACGAAGGCCTCGCCGCGGTCCACAAAATACGGCACGATGTCACCGCCCATATCGTGCTTCGTATCCAGGCGCTGGGCGTCATCATGCAGGGCCTGGACCAGTGCATCCGTATCGAAGACGTAGTTGCCCATGGACGCCAGAAACTGCGTGGGATCGTCGGCCAGCCCCGGTGTCGTCGCGGGCTTCTCCACAAAGGCGGAAATCCGGTGCGCGGCAGCCCCCGGGGCAGCGAGGCCATCCACTTCGATGACACCGAACTGGTCTGCCATCGTCAGCGGCTGGCGCACCGCCGCTACGGTGGCCTTGGCACCGGACTCGACGTGGCTGCGCACCATCTGTCCGAAGTCCATCCGGTACACGTGATCGGCTCCGACCACGACAACAATATCCGGCACGGCATCCTGGATGAGGTTCAGCGACTGATAAATGGCGTTGGCGCTGCCCAGAAACCAGCTCTTGCCGACCCGTTGCTGCGCCGGAACCGACGCGACATAGTTGCCCAGCAGGGTGGACATCCGCCACGTTTCGGAAACGTGCCGGTCAAGGCTATGGGACTTGTACTGCGTGAGGACGACAACCTTCAGATATCCGGAGTTAGCCAGATTCGAGAGGGCAAAGTCAATCAGGCGATAACTGCCCGCGAATGGCACCGCCGGTTTCGCGCGGTCAGCGGTGAGCGGCATCAGCCGCTTCCCCTCACCGCCCGCAAGCACAATTGCCAGAACTCTTTTATTCCTATAGGTCACGGCCATACCCCCTAGACAATTGTGACAGCGAATTTTCCGCCCGGTTGGTCCTCTGTTCTTCACACTAGATCAAAAGCTCCGGGACCGGCTACCTTGAGAGAGTGCGAATCGATATTGTGACTAAAGAGTTCCCGCCCGAAATCTACGGTGGTGCCGGTGTGCACGTTGCTGAGCTGAGTCGGGTGCTGGCCCGCGAGGTGGATCTGCGGGTGCACGCCTTCGGTGCGGCACGGCCGGCCGACTATCACGGGGTCACGGTAAGTTCCTATCCGTCCCCTGCCGGCTTGGCCGACGCCAATGCTGCGCTGCAGACCCTCGGTGTCGACCTGCAGATAGTACCGGACATCGCCGGAGCCGATGTGGTGCATTCGCATACCTGGTATGCCAATATGGCCGGGCACCTGGCGGCGTTACTGCACGGAATCCCGCATGTGCTCAGTGCCCATTCGCTGGAGCCGCTGCGGCCGTGGAAGGCCGAGCAGCTCGGCGGCGGTTACGCCGTGTCGTCCTGGGTGGAGAAAACTGCCTATGAGGCCGCGGCGGCCATCATCGCCGTCTCTGACGGCATGCGCCAGGACATTCTGCGCTGCTATCCCCAGGTGGATCCGGCACGGGTCAAGGTGGTGCATAACGGCATCGACGTCGCTGCCTGGCAACGGGATGAAGCTGACGACGTCGTAACTTCGCTCGGCATCGATCCCGGCCGTCCCAGCGTGGTCTGGGTCGGACGGGTGACCCGGCAGAAGGGCGTACCGTATCTCCTCAAGGCGGCGGCACTGCTGCCGCCCGAGGTGCAGATAGTGCTCTGCGCCGGTGCGGCCGACACCCCCCAGCTTGGTGCCGAGGTCAACTCACTGATCGAGGGGCTGCGGCGCGAACGCGACGGCGTCGTCGTCATTGAACGTATGCTGCCCCGCAACGAACTGGTTCAGGTGCTCAGCCACGCTACTGTCTTCGCCTGCCCGTCCATTTACGAGCCGCTCGGCATCGTCAACCTGGAAGCCATGGCCTGCGGCGCCGCCGTCGTCGCCAGCGCCACCGGAGGCATCCCCGAGGTAGTGGACGACGGCGTCACCGGCCTGCTGGTCCCGCTGGAACAAGTCAATGACGGCACAGGAACCCCGCTGGATCCGGGCAGGTTTGTCAGCGACTTCGCGGACGCGCTGATTTCCGTACTGAAGGATCCGGCACGGGCCCGCACCATGGGGCAGGCAGGACGAGCCCGGGCCCGCGAACTCTTTTCCTGGGATTCGATTGCGGAAGCTACGTTGGATGTCTACCGCTCGGTTCTCTGACCCCGGCCCTGGCACCTGAGGTGCGTGCGATGGTGGCACAGAGCGGCCAACACCCCCGGTGCGCACCTTTAGATGTTTACTTCGCCGCGGCCCTCTGCTTGAGCAGGAGGACCTTTTCATCCATCGGCGCTGTCCCGCTGGCACGCTGGCGGCGGAAGTAGTCCGCTGCCTCATCCTGGCGGGATTTCTCAATCCCGGTGGCAATAGGGGCCCGCAGATGGTCCGGGCCATAGCCGAAGGCGTCCACCAGATCCAGCGCGTGCGGCCGGAGCTTCGCCAGCAGCCGGTTGATGTACCCGCCGACTGTGCGGGCCCGCTGCATGGAAATCCGGCCGTTCATCAGGTACCATGAGAGGTGCTTTTCAATCAGGCTGAGCCCGAACAGATCACGGAGCCACGTCAGGACTTCCTTTGTTCCCGGATCCTCGACGCGGTCAAGGCCTTCGGTGAAGGCTTCCCACTGCAGTAATTCCGCGTGCGCCCGTGCCGCCTCTATCAGATCATTCTGGTGGCGGTTGAAAACGCCCGCGGCGCTGGGCTGCGGAAGTTTCGCCGCATCCTTGAGCGCACCCGCCACCTCGGCAACCATGGTCTGGACGCGTTCGGTCAGCAGGGCGCGTTGGCCGTCCTCGTCGCGCAGCGCGAGCACCGATTTCTGCACCGAGCCGCTGTCCGCCACAAACTGCGCCACCTGACGAAGCCCGGTTTTATTCAGCGTTAGGTCCGCTGCCTGACTGAAGGCATAGCGGGCCAGTACGCCGAAGTCTACGTTGCGGAACTCCCGGGCGTAGTCCGCCAGCAGGCGCTTGGCCACCAATTGCAGCAGCACCGTATTGTCACCTTCAAAGGTGGTGTAAATATCCAGATCCGCCCGCAGCGAGGCGAACCGGTTCTCGATCATGAACCCCGCGCCGCCACACGCCTCCCGGCACTCCTGCAGAGTATCCAGCGCATGCCACGTAGACATCGACTTCAACGCGGCGGCCAGCGTCTCCAAATCCTGCCGGTCCGCGTCCGTGTCATTGGTGCCGGAAAAGACGCCGTCGAATTTTTCCAGCAGCTGCTCATGAGCGAAGCTCGCAGCGTAGGTCGTGGCCAGACGGGGCAGCAGGCGGCGCTGATGGCGCTGGTAATCCAGCAGGACTTCCTCTTCGGTATCCGAGGCAGCGTTGAACTGGCGGCGTTCGGTAGCGTACTGCACCGCAATTTTCAGGGCCACCTTGCTTGCCGCAACGGCAGCTCCATCCAGCGAAACACGGCCCTGGACAAGGGTCCCGAGCATCGTGAAGAAGCGCCGGCCGGGGCTCGCAATCGGCGAGCTGTAGCTGCCATCGGCAGCCACATTGCCATAGCGGTTGAGTAGGTTTGTCCGCGGTATGTGCAGGTCGCTGAAGTGCAGCTGGCCATTGTCAATCCCGTTCAGGCCGCCCTTGATGCCGTCGTCCTGACCACCCACTCCCGGGAGGAACTCTTTGGTCTCTGGGTTCCTGAGCTCGACATAAAAGGCATGCACGCCGTGGTTGACGCCCTTGGTGATGAGTTGCGCAAAGACGACGGCGGCGAGACCGTCTACGGCCGCATTGCCGATGTACTCCTTCCACGCGGCACGGAAGGGTGTGTTGATGACAAACTCATCGGTCGCCGGATCAAAGGTTGCCGTGGTGGCAATGGAGGCGACGTCGGAGCCGTGACCGATTTCGGTCATCGCAAAGCAGCCGGGAATATCCAGGTTCATGATGCCGGGGAGCCATTTGTCCTGGTGTTCCTCGTTCCCCAGGTGCAGCACCGCGGAACCAAAGAGGCCCCACTGTACGCCGGCTTTGATCTGCAGCGACGGATCCGCAGTGACGAGTTCCTGGAACCCCGCAACGTTGCCTCCGTGGTCGTCCGATCCGCCCATCCGGGTTGGAAACGCCCGGTGCACCGCCTTGTTCTGGACCAGAAACTTCAGTTGTTCAAAGGCCCGCTCGCGATGCGCGGTATGGGTCAATCCCTCGATCTTGTGCACTTCCGGCCGGGCAGCAAGCGCGCGGGCCTGCCGGCGCGTTTGGGCCCATTTGCCCAACAGCAATTCGCCCAGTGCGGCAACGTCCACGGCAGGATCAGCGGCCTTGGCCTGTGAACTTCCGGTGATTAGGTCAGTCATGATGTTCCTTAACGCTCGTTGTGCGGGATGGAGGTTCTTGAAGGCGCGGGGTGAGTTCTTTGCTGTTCGATCTCCGGAGCAATTCCCAGGAAGAGCCACGATGTCAGCTGTTCGGCCATGGCGGCGTGACCGGGCTTTTCCGGTGACGCGGGAGTGGCGAGCCAGAGTTCGCCAGCCGTCCGGACCAGGCCAATGGCCGCGGCCGGCCAATACAGCGGAGCCGCAGACCCCAGCTGGGAAAAATGGGCACGCATAGGCTCGGCGATCATGGCGGTGATTTTGTCGAAGAAAGTACCCAGCGCCCCATCTTTCTGCACAGCTGCGCGTCCTTGACCGGATTCGCCGGCCGGGACCTGGGTGGCAAAGGCGTAGACGTTGGGGGATGTCTCCGCCATTTCCAGGTAGGCGGAGACCATATTCGACAGGCCCTGCCACGGGGAGGTGGCCGTTTTCGCCGCATCAAGGATCTTCTGCTGCATTTGCGCGATCACCACCTCGCCCACAGCCTGCTGCAGACCGGCCTTGTCGCCGAAATAGCGGTAGAACACCGATTTGCTGGTCCCGGCGGCTGCGGCAATGTCCTCCATTGAGGCGTCGGCTCCCAGCAGGTGGATCGCACGCCTGGATTCCTTGATCAGGGACCGCCGCCGCTCGTCCCGATGGGCGTCCCAGCGCGCACTGCGGCCGTCCACGGCCGGGCCGCCCGATTCGTCGGGGGCGGGCCCTCCTGATCCGGGCACCGGCTGCTTTACGTTCACGATACCGAGCGTATCAGGTACGCTTGGTATCAGTAATTGCGGGCCATCAAGGGAGATTCAGCATGACCGATACCGACGTCAATAGTTCGCCAGCTACCCCGGTGCAGGTGCGCCGGGCCGTCATCGTGGGCGGCAATCGCATACCGTTCGCGCGCTCCGGCGGTGCCTACGCCAAATCCTCCAACCAGGACATGCTGACAGCGGCGCTGGACGGACTCATTGCCCGCTTTGGACTGCAGGACGAAAGGATCGGAGAGGTCGCGGCGGGGGCCGTGCTGAAACATTCACGCGATTTCAACCTCACTCGTGAAGCAGTCCTGGGGTCGGCGCTTTCACCCGAAACGCCGGCCTACGACCTGCAGCAGGCCTGCGCAACCGGGCTGGAGACCGTTCTCGGGCTGGCCAACAAGATCAAGCTTGGCCAGATCGACTCAGGCATCGCCGGGGGAGTGGACTCCGCCTCCGATGCCCCGATTGCCGTCAGCGAAGGGCTCCGCGGAATTCTTTTGGACCTGAGCAGGGCCAGGACACTGGGGCAAAGGCTCAACATCCTGGCCCGTATCCGTCCGAAGGATCTCGCCCCGGACGCCCCCTCCACCGCAGAGCCGCGTACGGGTCTGTCCATGGGAGAGCACCAGGCACTGACCACGGCCGCGTGGAAGATCAGCCGGCAGAGCCAGGATGAACTCGCGCTGGCCAGCCACAAGAACCTTGCCGCCGCCTATGACCGGGGATTTTTCGACGACCTGCTGACTCCTTACCGGGGGCTGACGCGGGATTCGAACCTGCGGGCGGATTCGTCCTTGGCAAAGCTCGCCAAGCTCAAGCCCGCATTCGGTTTAAGTCTCGGCGGCGAGGCAACAATGACGGCCGGCAATTCCACGCCGCTGACCGACGGCGCTTCCACTGTGCTGCTCGCCTCTGAGGAATGGGCTACGGCGCACGATCTGCCGATGCTGGCGAATGTAGTGGACGGCGAGGCGGCGGCCGTCGATTTTGTGCACGGTGCGGACGGACTGCTGATGGCTCCGGTCTTCGCGGTGCCACGGCTGCTCGCGCGCAATTCCTTGGCCCTGGCGGACTTCGATTACATAGAAATCCACGAGGCATTTGCCGGTACCGTTTTGAGCACTCTCGCGTCGTGGGAGGACGTGGAATTCGGACGTAGCCGTCTGGGCCTCGAGGGAGCCTTCGGCTCGGTGGACCGCAGCAGGCTCAATGTCAATGGCTCCTCGCTGGCGGCCGGCCACCCTTTTGCTGCCACCGGTGGCCGGCTGGTTGCCTCGCTCGCCAAGTTGCTGCATCATAAGGGCACGGTGAATGGACGTCCGGCCCGTGGCCTGATCTCCGTTTGCGCGGCGGGTGGCCAAGGCGTTGCGGCCATCCTGGAATCGAGGTAGGGCGATGGCGAAGAACATGCGGTCCGCAGCCGGTACGCGTTCCGCCGAGCCCGTCCGGCCCGATCGGCAAAGTGACAAGTACACGCGATTTGTCAGTGCCGGGCTCGGCAAGGACCTGGCCTCCCGTCTGGGACTGCCGCAGCCGGCCATCCTTCGACGTTACGAGCCCGGCGCGCCGCTGATCACGGGGCCCGTCCTGGTGGAGGGCAGTTCAGCCGGTGCCGACGCGCTGGCCACCCGTTTGCTGGACTGGCACTTGGATGTCCGGCGGCATGCGGCGCCCAAGTCTAAACTCGGCGCCATTATTCTGGTGCTTGACGAGCTCGCTGACCCGAGCGGGCTTTCCGGGCCGGTCCGCTCGGTCGGAGCATCCTTACGGGACCTGTCCGCGAACGGCCGCGTTGTGACCATTTCACGACCGGCGTCCGCGGACCTGGACCCCGCTGCCGCTGCCGGCCGGAATGCCGTGGGCGGCATCCTGCGCTCCGTCGCCAAGGAACTGCGGCACGGCGCGACGGCGAACGGGATAATTCTCGGCGACGGCGCGGATACCACAGCAGCCAGCGTCCTGGGAGCGTTGCGGTTCTTCCTTTCCGGCCGTTCGGCCTTCGTGGACGGTCAGTTCCTGACCGTTGCCGCCGGTGGCGGGGAACTACCGCAGGACTGGGACCGGCCGCTGGCAGGCAGGGTCGCCGTCGTCACCGGCGCAGCCCGGGGGATAGGTGCCGCCATCGCCCGGACGTTGCACCGTGACGGCGCGGACGTGATAGTAGTGGACGTACCGGCAGCCGGCGAGCCTCTGGCCGCCGTCGCCAATGACATTCGCGGCACGGCTTTACAACTTGACATCACGGCCGGCGATGCCGGAAAGCGCATCCTGGCCCATGCAAAGCAGAGGTATGGGCGGCTGGATATTGTGGTGCACAACGCGGGCATCACGCGGGACAAGCTCCTTGCCAACATGGACGCAGCGCGCTGGGACTCCGTGATTGCCGTGAATATTTCCGCGCAGTTGAGCATGAACCGGGAGTTCCTGGCGTCGGAGTTGTTCCATGATCATCCTCGGATCGTCTCCATCGCCTCCACCAGCGGCATTGCCGGCAACCGGGGGCAGACCAACTATGCCGCGTCCAAGGCCGGGATCATTGGTATGGTTGCGGCAACGGCGCGTCTGATGGAATCCTTCGGTGGTTCCATCAATGCTGTTGCCCCCGGGTTCATTGAAACCGACATGACTCACAAGATCCCGTTTGCCACCCGCGAAGTGGCACGACGGCTCAACAGCCTTCAGCAGGGCGGCCGGCCCGAAGACGTGGCGGAAGCAATAGCCTTCCTGGCCGCGGGCTCGTCGGGCGGAATTAACGGCAATGTGCTGAGGGTTTGCGGTCAGAACCTGGTGGGGCAATGAGCGGCCCGACAGCGGGTGACCCGGTGCACATCCTGACCGGCATGCCGTCGCTGTCAAAGCTGTATGTCAATGCGGCAGCTGCCGCGGCCAAATCACGGGTTCTGGGCGCCGCTTCCCACACCACGTTGCCACCGTGCTGCAATGAAGTACGCGGTGTGGTTGCGGATCTCGCGAAAATGACCGAGTACCAGCATCTGCTGGGCAAGCCCGCGCGCGACGTCATGCCGTCCGGCTTCATCCATGCGATGGCTTTTCCCGTGGCCATGAGCGTAATGGTCAGCGAAGACTTTCCGTTGCCGCTGCTGGGGATGATCCACTTGAAGAACCGTGTGCGGCATCTTGCACCCATCCTGTACACGCAGCCGGTGTCGATCAGGTCCTGGGCGCGCAAGCTCAGCGGACACCGGGCCGGCACGCAGGTTGAACTCGTCGTTGAGGTCCGTGCCGACGGTTCGGCCGAGCTGCTCTGGCGGGGTGTCTCAACGTATTTGGCCAAGGGCGTCTTCCTGCCCGGCGTGGACAAGCCTGCCGCTTCCGGTGCGGGGTGGGATGCTGCGCACGTGCCATTCAACCCACCGGATCCGACGGCGCTGTGGCGGCTCGGGGTGGACGCCGGCAGGGCTTATGCTGCCGTCTCCGGTGACTTCAATCCCATCCATCTCAGCGTCGTCTCCGCGAAGGTACTAGGCATGCGACGGTCCTTGGCGCACGGCATGTACCTTGCCGGGCGGGTGCTCTCCGATGTTGGCTCGCCTGAGCCGGACGCCTTTTCCTGGGAGATCACCTTCGAGGCGCCGGTCTTCCTGCCCGCATCGGTGGCGGTACATATAGCGGACACGCGCAACGACGACGGCGTCTGGCAGCGTTCGGAGTACGTGGGCTGGAATGCGCACTCGGGCCGCAGACACTTCTGCGGGAGCGTGGCAGCGCTCTGAGCGGCCAGTAAGCTGGAGCACATGACTGAGAGCCCCAACGGCGCAGCACCAGTGCCGACCTTCGATGCAGCGCGGCAAACCTTCGATGCCGCACAAGAACTCGATCTGCGCGATGCCCTCTGCGGGTACCGCGCAGGATTTCTCGGCAGCGATGACGCCGCCGTGGTTTCCTATTTGGACGGGAATTCGCTCGGCCGGCCGCTGAGGGCCAGCGCCGCGCGAATCGGGAGTTTTCTGCAGACCGAATGGGCCGACCGGCTAATTCGCGGCTGGGACGAGGGCTGGCTCGCTCTCCCGGGCAAAATCGGTGACGATCTGGGGCGGGTGGCACTCGGTGCCGGGCCAGGTCAGGTAACGATAGCGGACTCCACCACGGTGCTGCTCTACAAGCTGTGCCGGGCCGCCGTCGCCGCACGGCCTGGGCGCAGGGAAGTGGTCCTGGACACTGACAACTTCCCTACGGACCGCTTTGTCCTGGAGGGTATTGCCAGCGAGTGCGGACTGACGCTGCGGTGGATCCATCCGGCCCATGACGGCGGCGTGAGTGCGCAGGACCTCGGCGCGGTGCTCAGCGAGCAGACCGCGCTGGTGGTGCTCAGCCACGTGGCCTACCGGTCCGGTTATCTGGCCGACATGCACCTGCTCACCGCGCAGGCCCACGAGGCGGGCGCCCTGATTCTTTGGGACCTCTGCCATTCGGTGGGTGTCGTTCCCACCGAACTCGATATGTGGGGCGTGGACCTGGCCGTTGGCTGCAGCTACAAATATCTCAATGGAGGTCCGGGTGCACCTGCCTTCGGTTATGTACGCCGGGTTCATCAAGCGGTGCTGCGTCAACCCATTCAGGGGTGGTTGGGCAGCGCCGACCCGTTCGGCATGGGGGAGCGTTATGAGGCGGCCGCCGGGATCCGCGCCTTTACCAGCGGCACCCCGCCGGTGGTGGGGATGCTGGCCATGCAGGACATGATTGCCCTAATCGACGAGGTTGGCATTGCGGCCGTGCGCGCGAAGTCCGTCACCTTGACCGAGTTTGCCCTGCGCTTGTTCGACGACGTCCTGGCGCCGCTGGGTGCGACGCTGGCAAGTCCGCGGGACGCACTACAGCGCGGAAGCCACATCACGGTGGAACACCCAACTTTTAAAACCATTATGCCTGCGCTGTGGGAAAGGGGGGTCATCCCCGATTTCCGCAACCCGAACGGCATCCGGCTCGGTCTTTCTCCCCTGTCCACCAGCTTTGCCGAGCTCTGGCTCGGCGTGGACGCCATCCGCGAAGAACTGGCTGAGTAGGTGGCCCCGGCATTGGGGGCAGAGCACCTGGGGGCAGGGCTGCTGCTGGTCGGCGTGGATGGCTCCGCCCCGAGCAGCGCTGCAGCTCTTTGGGCGCTGCGCCGGGCTCAGGCCCTCGGGCAAGA
>JBBSSN010000002.1:0-45293 GCA_038242035.1 Actinomycetales bacterium | reverse complement strand
GGTAACGGGCGGATGTGCCTGACGCTGCCGGAAACGCTGATCACCGTGATGGGGATCGAGAAACTGCTGCCGACGTTCCAGGACCTTGAAGTCTTCATGGCGCTGCTGCCGCGCTCGTCTACCGGCGAACGGATGAATCCCTACACATCGTTGTGGACGGGCGTCGCCGAGGGAGACGGGCCACAGAACTTCCACCTGGTGCTGCTGGATAACGGCCGCACCGCGGCCCTTGCCGACGAAATGGGCCGTTCCGCGCTGCACTGTATTCGCTGCAGCGCGTGCATGAACGTCTGCCCGGTCTACGAGCGCACCGGTGGCCATGCGTATGGCTCCACCTATCCCGGTCCCATTGGAGCCATTCTTTCCCCGCTGATGACAGGGATCGAGGCCGAGGAAAACAACTCCTTGCCGTACGCCTCCTCGTTGTGCGGGGCGTGCTTTGACGCCTGTCCGGTGAAAATCAATATTCCCCGGATTCTGGTGCATCTGCGCGGTAAGGACGTGGACGCCGAGCATACCAAGCGTAAACTGCCCAGCCAGATGGACGTCGGCATGGCGGCTGCCAGGGTGGCGCTCTCCTCCGGCCGAAACCTGGGCCTGGTGGAGAAGGGATTGCCGTTGGGCAAGCTGGCCGCCGGGCCGGATCGGTTGATCAAGCGGCTGCCCGGACTTGCCGGCGGCTGGACGCAGAGCCGGGATATTCCCGCGCCGCCGGCGCGGTCGTTCCGTGACTGGTGGAAAAAAGAACACGTACCCACGGCCGACACGTCGCAGACGCCGGACGCGGCAGCAGATACGGGAGACCAGGCATGAGCGCACGGGAAGAAATCCTGGAACGGATCCGCACGGCGCTGTCCGATCAGCCAGCGGTTCCGCCGGTTCCGCGGGATTACCGGCATGCATCCGGCCTGGACGCGAAAGCGCTGGCGGCATTGCTGGTGGACCGTCTGATGGATTACAAGGCTAACGTCTTCGTGGAGGAGTCCGACGACGGCGTCAGCGCCCGGATCGGTGAGCTGCTGGCCGGTGCCGGGCGGTTCGTGATCCCCCCTGGTCTGCCGGCCGGCTGGCTTGCCTTCGACGCCGGACCGGCCCGCGCCGTCGTCGACAACCGTGAAAATCTACTCTCCATCGCCGAGCTGGACACGATGGACGCGGTGCTGACCTCCAGCGCCGTCTCGGTGGCGGAGACCGGAACGATTGTGCTCGACGGCTCCGCCGATCAGGGCCGCCGGGCCATTTCACTGGTTCCGGACCACCACATTTGTGTGGTGCCGGCGAAGAGCATCGCCGGGATTCTGCCGGAGGCCCTCAAACGGCTTGATGGCACACGGCCGCTGACCCTGATCAGCGGCCCCAGCGCGACCAGCGATATTGAACTGGAGCGCGTGGAGGGTGTGCACGGGCCGCGGCGGCTGGATGTCATTATTGCGGTGTGACCGGCAGCTGGATGGCTGCCGGTCACACCTTGAGCGTCACTTGTTGTTCGCCCTCGGCGCCCCGATTCCGGGATCGATCTGGTGCGGACCGGCCGACGAAGGGCGGACATCAAAGTCGAAGATCGACGTCGGAATGTAGACAGTGGAACACGAGTTAGGAATATCGACGACGCCGGAGAGCCTGCCTTCGATCGGCGCGGCACCGAGCATCAGGTAAACCTGCTCCGGGCTGTAGCCGAACTTTGTCAGGTAATCGATGGCGTGCAGACAGGCCCGCTGGTAAGAGAGGTGGGAGTCCAGGTACTTCTGTTCACCATCGAGGGTGACAGAGGTTCCCGAGAACGCCAGCCACTGACTGAACTGCGGCTCCACATTGCCCGGCAGGAAAATCGCGTTTTCACTCACGCCATAGGTGTCCATTCCGCCCTTGATGATGTCCACCCGCAGGTCGATGAACCCGCCCATCTCGATGGCACCGCAGAACGTGATCTCGCCGTCGCCCTGGGAGAAGTGCAGATCCCCGACGGACAGGTTTGCGCCGTCAACAAAGACCGGGTAGAAAATCCGCGAACCCTTGGACAGGTTCTTGATGTCCTGGTTGCCGCCGTTTTCCCGCGGGGGAGCGGTGCGGGCAGCCTCCCCGGCAACCCGGTCAAAGTCGGCGGAGGGCAGGCTGCCGAGCACCGCGTGCGGCGCCTCCGGGGGAAGCGCCAATGGCGGCATCCGGTGCGGATCCGCGGCGATGAGATCACCCTCGCGTTTGTTCCACTTCGCCAGCAGCGCCGCCGACGGCGCGGTACCCATCAGACCGGGGTGAATCAGACCGGGGAAGGACACATTGGGTACATGTCGGGAGGTGGCGATCTGGCCATTGAAGTCCCAGATCGCCTTATAGGCATCCGGGAACTGCTCCACAAGGAAGCTGCCGCCGTTGTTTTTGGCAAAAATGCCGGTATATCCCCAGCCCTGCCCGGCCAGGGCCCCGCTGTCCTCCTGCGGAATCGGCCCGACATCGAGGATGTCCACAATCAGCAGATCGCCGGGCTTGGCGCCCTCGACAGCGAACGGCCCGCTGAGTTTATGCACCGTCAGCAACGGTGCGTTGAGAATATCCTCGGCGGAGTCATCGTTGACAATTGCACCGTCAAACCATTCCCGGCAATCCACCCGGAACGACTGGCCCGGTTTGACCGTCGCAACCGGCGGAATTTCAGGGTGCCATCTGTTATGGCCGATCTTCTCCTGGTCCTCGAACTTCTTGCTGGAATCCAGTGGAAACAGTACTTCGGGCATTTCATCTCCTGTGACTCGTTGCTGCGGACGTTATGGGCGCGGCAGTTTCTGATGCAATGGATTAGATGTAATACGACCAGTGGTACGGGAGGGGGATCCGGGCAGATGCGAGGTGATTACCTGCGGCTCGGCAGCGCTGCGTTTGGTGGAGTCAATCAATGTGAATGCCGATGAACCAGTCCTGGACAGGTTCGGTGCGCTTATCCGGCGGCGCCCGGGGCCCTGGCAAGTGGGACAAGGGGCAAAATCCGGCGCGTCGGTCATGGGATAGAAGGCATCAAAGGACGAACAGTCCGGACACCGGAATTCATAAAGTGGCATAAACGCACCTTTCGCGGCGGTGGTGGAAAATTCAGACGGTCTGCAGGGCTCCTTCCGCTTCGGCAGGTTCCATGCTCCGCGGTGGACGGCGGCCCAGGTACAGAGCCGCGGCAAGGGAAACCAGGGAAATGACCGCAAGTACTACGGCGACGCCGGCATCTGGCTCGTATTTTCCGACCAGCAGGAAGAATGCCGGGATTGTGGCCGTCAGATGGCTGATAAAGATGGTGAACCACCCGGTGGCACGGGTCAGCGAGTCCTTCCCGAGTCCCATCAGGAGGAAGAACATGAACCAGAGAATGGCCCAGACAAACCAGATGACGCCGAAGACCGGGTCGTTCACCATGGTGAACTGCAAAGTGCCGATGACGATGGCGCTGGCCGCCACGAAGAGCGAGAACCAGCCCAGGCCCTCCGCGGTTATTCCGGTAAACTGCAGAATTCCGACGTAGAGGTAGGTGAAGCCAAACAGGTAGAGTCCGGCGGCGGCAAAGATCGTCGGTAGATCGTTATTCGCCTGCAGGATGATAATTGTAGGAAAAATAACCTGCATGCCGCCGACAAATAAATTCAGGATACCCGCAGATTTTCCGGGTATAAGTCCAATGAGCATCAGACCATTAATGAAGAGCACGGCCCCTACATACAGCAAACCGACGCTACTCATGAGGCTCCAGTGCTCAGCAAATGATAAAACATGACGGCCGTAGAAAACAAATAGCACGGCAATAAAAGCGGTACTGCAGATACGTTATGCAGTGCAAAGACAATTGCGGCAACCCCGAATTATCGATAGCCTAGCCCGGCCGCCTTTTTATGTCAACGAATCGTTTTGACGATTCATGAAAACGCGCCGCGGCGCCGCCGTCAGCTCATTTGCTCGAGCTTTTCCGCATGCGGCACAAACCGCACGGCCATGGCCTTATATCCGGGAGTATTTGATTCGCGGGCCACGAGCTCCCGGTGCATCAGCGCATTGGCTTCCGGGAAATACGCGGCGGCGCAGCCCTGCGGCGTCGGGTAGACCACCAGCCGGAATTTATCGGCCCGGCGTTCTGCTCCCTGAAAGGTGCTGATGACGTCCACCAGGTCACGGTCCCGGAATCCCAAGGCTTTGACGTCCTCCTCGTGGACCAGGATGACGCGCCGGCCATTGGAGATCCCCCGGTAGCGGTCGTCCAGTCCGTAAAACGTCGTGTTGTACTGGTCATGGCTGCGGAGGGTCTGCAGAATCAGATGCCCGGCCGGGGGCTTAAGGTATTCCAACTCACTGACCGTGAACCGCGCCCGGCCGATGTCCGTGGCGAAGCTGCGCGTATCCCGCGGCGGATTCGGCAGGATGAAGCCGTTTTTGGTCCGCAGCCGTCGGTTGAAGTCCTCGAAGCCCGGCAGGACCTTGGAAATGTGGTCACGGATGACGTCGTAATCCTCCGCCATAGCCTTCCAATCGACGCAATGATCGTCGCCAAGGGTGGCACTGGCCATCCGGGCAACGATGACAGGCTCGGCGAGCAGATGGTCGGAGACAGGAGCCAACCTGCCCTGGGTGGAACGGACCACCGACATAGAGTCCTCCACGGAGAGGATCTGACGCCCGTCGGGATGCTTGTCGTCGGTATCCGTGCGGCCAAGAGTGGGCAGAATCAGTGAGGTCTTCCCATGCATAACGTGTGAGCGGTTGGGCTTGGTCGAAATATGCACCGTCAGCCCCACGCGCTGCATCGCGGCCTCAAGCACCTCCGTGTCGGAGCAGGCCAGCGCGAAGTTGCCGCCCATCGAGACGAAGACGTCGACGTCGTCGTTCTCAAACGCCGCCACGGTGTCCACCGAGTCCAGTCCGTGCCGACGCGGGGATTCGATGCCGAACTCCTTATCCAGCGCCGCAAGCATCCACTCGTGCGGCTTCTCCCACACTCCCATGGTGCGGTCTCCCTGCACATTCGAGTGGCCGCGGACGGGGCAGGCGCCGGCTCCTGGCTTCCCGAAGTTCCCCTGCAGCAGCAGGAGGTTAATGATTTCCTTGAGTGTGTTCACCGAATGCGGCTGCTGGGTTAGTCCCAGGGCCCAGCAGATGATCGTCGCTTTGGACTCCACCAGCATTTTGGCAACCGTGGAGATCTCCAGCCGGGAGAGCCCAGTGGCCTGTTCCGTTTCGGCCCAATCGATGGACTTGCGGGCGGCCCGGTAGGCATCGATTCCGTCGGTATTGGCGGCAATGAAGTCATGGTCGACGACGGAACCCGGGACTCGCTCCTCCTCCTGAAGAAGCAGGTGGCCGAGGGCTTGGAACAGCGCCAGATCGGCCCCCACCTTGATCTGCAGGAACTCATCGGCAAGCGGCGTACCGCCGCCGAGCAGCCCCGCCGGGGTCTGCGGATCCTTGAAATTGAACAGCCCGGCCTCCGGCAGGGGATTGACCGCCACGATCCGGCCGCCATTGTCCTTGCATTCCTTCAGCGCTGACAACATGCGTGGATGATTGGTCCCGGGATTCTGACCCACGACGAAAATCAGCTCGGCGCGATGGATGTCCTCCAGAGACACCGTGCCCTTGCCGATTCCAATGGTGGGGTTCAGCGCCGATCCGGACGACTCGTGACACATGTTGGAGCAGTCGGGCAGGTTATTGGTTCCCAGCGAGCGGGCGAACAGCTGATACATGAACGCCGTCTCGTTGGCCGTGCGGCCGGAGGTGTAAAAGACGGTGCGCTCCGGGGTGGAGGCGCGGATATGCTCGCCGATCAGCTCAAAGGCCTCGCTCCAAGGGATCGGCTGATAGTGCGTCCCGCCGGGTCGGATGACCATCGGATGGGTGATCCGTCCCTGGTTGCCCAGCCAGTATTCCGTCCGCCCGGCCAGCTCGTCGATGGAGTGCTCGGCCCAGAAATCCGGGGTGACGGTGCGTAACGTGCTTTCCTCGGCCACCGCCTTGGCCCCATTTTCGCAGAACTCAGCCGTTTTCCGGTGGCCCCGGGATTCCGGCCAGGCACAACCGGGGCAGTCCGTCCCGTCGCGTTGGTTCAGCCGCAGCAGCGCCCTGGCCGTCCGCGATACGCCGGCCTGGGCTATGCCGCGGTCCAGGGCGACACCCACAGCGGTTAGTCCGGCTGCGCTCGTCTTGGGCTTTGTAACGGTCAGTTTGGTTTCGTCGATGTCCTCGACGGGGGCTCCGCGTGTCATTGACCAATAGTGCCGGTTTCCGGCCGGTAAAGCGAAGCGGCGCGATGACGGGTGCGGTGCGGCGTCCGGTGAAGCATGCTGGACTTAGCGGCGTCCGGGCACCTGGATCAGCGCGTCGGTGCGGCGGCAGGCAAACCGAAGATGCCGCCGCCCTTCTTCTTCGGCTTGCGCACCTTGGTGCCCCAAGCGTAGGCAATCAGGGTAAGAGCCAGCTGGATGGGAAAGGCCAGCAGCGGGACGACGCCGGAAATCAGGCAGATCAGCACCGGAAGCAGCGAAATCAGGGTCAGGTCGGGGCCGATCAGGAAACTGCGGATGGCACCCGTGGGCACCGGCCCCATGGCGGTGGCGACGGCGGGCATGTTCCAATCCGGCGTGGGGCGGAAGGCAGCGCGCAAGGTGGCGCCGCCCAGGCCGGGCCCGGCCAGCACGGCCAGGATGATCAGCGGCCACGAACCAACGCCCAGGACATGCAGCAGTACAAAACAGATGATCACCCAGAGCGTCATGCCCGCCGCCGGGATCACATAGTGCACTCGCCGCACCGTCTTGGCAGGCAACGGCATCAGGGCATCCACGCTCGGATTACCGGCGGCAAAGCGTGCCACGGACCCCAGGCCGGTGACGGCAAAGTGCGCGCAGAAGTACAGCACCACGGCGATCAGCGTGGCGTTGCCCAGGAACTGCACGGAAGCCAGGCTCGCAGGAATAGCGGCGAGGACCAGCACACGCACCAGGGTCGCAGGCTGGCGTAATTGCATGGTCAGGTGCGCGCTGAGCATCGTCAGCACGGACCGCCTAATCAACGAGCCGCGGTGAAAAACCAGCGGCAATCTGATCCAGGAATGCCCGCTGCGCGACCCGTTGCTCAGCGAGCGGGACAGCTCGCTGGCGTCCATGGACAGCACAGAGCCGGCCACGTAAGCACTCGCCACGGCACTTGATTTCAAGCTGGCGGAGCTGAGCCGCTCCAGATTGGCGTAGACGACGGCGAGCATGGCCACGGCCAGCGCGGTCACCAGCAGCGGCCACAGCTGCCCGTCCGCCACCAACAGGGGCCAGCTGGTGGGCAAATACTGCAGCCAGGACATGTCGATGCGGGTTTTCTCGGCATTATTGACCAGCGCGGTCGCCACCAGCGACAACGGTGCTAGAACGGTAACGGCGCCGGTCAGCGGGCGCAGCCAACGTTCGCCGCCAACGATCTGCACCCAGCCGGCGATTCCGTAGAGCAGGAGCGCCAGGGCCGCCCCGCAGAGGGTGGCAAGGGCCACCAGTGAGGGGGAGCTGTCCGCGCCGATACCTAAGGACAACGGCACGACGACGGCGACGGCGCCGGCCGCCGGCCAGATCATGGACCGGAAGAATCCCGGCTGGATGAAACCTCGCCGGCGCACCGGTAGGCCGAGCCACCAGAAAGTCTGCGGCACCGTCATGGCGATGGGGCCGATGTTCATCTGCACGCTCAGCAGCGCTGCCGCCAGCGTCAGCATCAACGTGGCGCTGGCCTGCAGCGGTTCCAGGCTGGCGAAACCGGGCGCCAGAGCGCTGGCTGACCAGGCCGGTTCGGATCCGAGACCCAATGAGTGACGCAACCCGACGATGATGGCCCCGGACATGACAACCAGCACGACGGCGCCGAAAACGTAGGTGTAGATCTCCGAGACGAGCTCCATGATGCCACCCTCGGAACGCGCCAGGCCGACCTTAAAGGTGTAGCGGCGGATCTCCCTGGCACTGAGCGTGTGGCCGTGCGCGGCTGCCGGCTCTGACGTGGACGTCGAATAAGACATGGCGGCCGTTCAGCCCGCGTGCGGGTTCTCGGAGGAGATGGCCAGAGCCGCCTGATCCGGAGTCATTTTCTTCACCACGTCGTCCACAAAAATCGCGCGGGTGGCTACGATGGACAAGAACTGAGGGTCGTGGGTCACCAGCAGCAGTCCCAGTCCGCCGTCGACCTCGCTGCGCAACCGCTCGGCCAGCCGTGCCCGCATCCCGGTGTCCAGGCGCTGCTCGGGCTCGTCCAGAACGAGCAAGGAGCGCGGCCGGACGAAGGCCGCGGCGAGGAGCATCCTCCGCCGCTGTCCGGAGGAAAGGTTGTGCGGCAGCGTGGCACGCTCGCCGGTGAGGCCGAAGAACTCCAGCTCCGTGTCGATGAGGTCTTCGACCTCGGTGGATCCGTGGCCCGCGGCCACAATGGCCAGGTGCTCCTCCACCGTCAACGCAGGAAAGAAGGCGTCGTCGTCGAAGACCATGGCCACCTCGCGGCGGAAGTCCAGCCGGCGGTCATCGGCCTCCTGTCCGCGGATATGCGTTTTGCCGCTGATCGCTTCCAGCTGGCCGACGACGGTCTTGAGGACCGTTGACTTTCCGGCTCCATTGGGGCCTACCAAAGCGATAGCCTCGGCCTCCCGGAGGGTGAAGGCGATCTCGCCGCAGACAGGTTTCGTGCCGTAGCCGACCCGCAACCTCTCAGCACGGACCAGCTCGGGGCGCACGGCGGCGGTGGAACCGCTGGCGGCGGTCTTGGCGGGTTTATGCGGTTTACTCATCTCTTTGAAAGTATAGAGGTGCGAAGCCTGCGTTTCCGTGTCGTACTGTCAGGCGGGGGCGCACGGATGGTGAAACCGGTAACTTTCAGCCTCAACTTGAGGTTCAAGGCTCAAAATCCTCCGCGCGTCAATGTCCCGAATACGATCGGTGACGGGCGGTAGCCTAGTACTGGCGGACCGGCGACCATCGCCAGGAATTACACGGACGAGAAAGTGTGGACTAATACGTGAGCAACGAGCAGAGTTCAACAACTCTGGAAGGCACAGACCGGATGGGCAGTTCTTCCAGCGGTACGGAACCGGAGCGCACGGACTTGAACCTTGACGACGCCATAATGGGTCCCACCGGACGTCCGCTGACCAAGTTCCCGGAGCCGCCCGTCCTGACCTCGCACGGACCCGCCCGGGTTATTGCGATGGTCAACCAGAAGGGCGGGGTGGGTAAGACCACCTCCACGATCAATCTGGGTGCCGCGCTGGCCGAGGCTGGCCGGCGCGTGCTGTTGGTGGATTTCGACCCGCAGGGCGCGCTGAGCGCCGGCCTCGGAACGAATCCGCATGAGCTCGACCTCACCGTCTACAACGTGTTGATGGACCGCAAGGTGGATATCCGGGATGCCATCCGGCACACCGGGATCGAGAATATTGACCTGCTCCCGGCCAACATTGACCTTTCCGCGGCCGAGGTGCAGCTGGTCAATGAAGTTGCGCGGGAACAGGTGCTCGACCGAGCGCTGAAGAAGGTCGAAGATGACTACGATGTGGTCTTGATCGACTGCCAGCCGTCGCTGGGCCTGCTCACGGTTAATGCCCTTACGGCGGCGCACGGCGTGATCATTCCGCTGATCTGTGAATTCTTTGCCCTCCGGGCGGTGGCTCTGCTGGTGGAAACCATTGAAAAGATCCAGGACAGGATCAATCCGGGGCTGCAGATCGACGGCGTGCTCGCGACGATGTACGACGCCCGGACGCTGCACGGCCGGGAGGTCATTTCCCGCCTGGTCGAGGCCTTCGGCGACAAGGTCTTCGAAACCGTCATCAAGCGCACCATCAAGTTCGCCGATGCCACGGTCGCGGCGGAGCCCATCACCAGTTACGCCGGGAACCATCAGGGTGCAGACGCCTACCGCCGGCTGGCCAAGGAGCTCGTGGCCCGTGGCGGCTCGCCCTAAACCGGCGGAGTCGGCGGGTTTCGAAGTCAGGCTGGAGAACTTCAGCGGCCCATTCGACCTGTTGCTGGGCCTGATTTCCAAGCACGAAATGGACATCACCGATGTGGCGCTGGCCCAGGTGACGGATGAGTTCATCGGTTATCTGCGGCGTCTGCGCGAGGCTGGCGCAGACTGGGCTCTGGATGAGGCCAGCGAATTCGTGGTGCTGGCAGCCACCTTGCTCGATCTCAAGGCAGCGCGGCTGCTGCCGGCCGGTGAGGCGGAGAACGACGATGACATTGCCTTGCTGGAGACGCGTGACCTGCTCTTCGCCCGGTTGCTTCAGTACAAGGCATTCAAGGAAATCGCGGCCATCATCGGGGACCGGCTGGAGAGCGAGGCCGAACGGTTTCCCCGGCTGACTGCGCTGGAGCCGCAGTTCGCGGCACTGCTTCCCGAGCTGCTGTGGCGCCACACGCCGGAGAAGTTCGCTGCCCTGGCGCGTGCGGCGCTCACGGCCCGTGTCCCGGCACCAACGGCGGTGGGCTTGGCCCATCTGCATGCTCCGACGGTGGATGTGAAGGAGCAGGCAGAGGTCATCGCAGCGATGCTGGCCGCCGGCCATGCGATGTCATTTCGCGTGCTGATAGCGGATGCAGCGACTACTTTGGTGGTGGTGGCACGGTTCCTGGCTTTGCTGGACATGTTCCGTGACGCCGTGGTGGCCTTCGAACAGGCCGGACCGCTGGGCGAACTGCAGGTGCACTGGACGGGCCCCCTCGCACGCAAGGAAACGGACAAATGAAGCGGGACAATGAGTCGGGACAATGAATCGATGGATACCGGGTCGGTGGACACTGTGAGCCTGCCCGGTGGTGCCAAGGCGGCACTGGAAGCGGTCCTGATGGTCACGGACGAGCCGGTCTCCGAAGCACAGCTTGCCGCCGTCGTCGGGCTTGGAGTTGACCAAGTGAGCGCACTGCTCGTCGCTCTGCAGCAGGAGTATGACGGCTATACTAGTACCGGCAATGGTGCGGGCCAGGTCTCAGCAGCACCTGTCTTAGCAGAACCTGCAACGGCAGCACCAAGGGGATTCGAGCTGCGCAGGGTCGCAGGCGGCTGGCGCATTTATTCCCGCAGGGATTTTGCCCACATTGTCTCGCGGTTTGTGATGGACGGCCAAACGGCCCGGCTCACGCAAGCCGCACTGGAGACTCTGGCCGTTATCGCGTACCGGCAGCCGGTCTCGCGTGCGCGGGTTTCCGCCATTCGCGGGGTCAACGTGGACTCCGTGGTCCGATCCCTTGCCCAACGTGGTTTGATCGAGGAATCGGGAACCGATGCCGAATCGGGCGCGGTGCTGTATCAGACCACATACTACTTTCTGGAACGGATGGGAATCAGCAGCGCGGACGACCTTCCGCAGCTGGCTCCACACCTGCCCGGGCTGGAAAACCTCCAGGATTTTCAAGATTCATCGTACTGACCAGCTATTCGATTATTGATATCGATTTTTAATGAGGAAACGCAATGACACCGTCGCACCGCTCAGATGATTCCGGGCGCCGCCCTTCCGGCCAAGGGCGGGACCAGGACCGGAACCAGCCCCGTACCGGGGGACCGCGCAGCGGTGCGCCTCGATCGGGTGGACCGCACAGCGGTGCGCGTCGATCGGGTGGCTCCCGGACGGATCCGTCGGGATCCGACGCACCGCGTTCGCAGGCGGCCCGCGGCGGAGAGCGGCGCACCAGCACTCCATGGTCCGGGGATCGCGAATCGGCTGCTCCGCGTTCGGACGATCGCCGGTCTGCTCCTCGCTCGGATGCTCCGCGTTCGGATGATCGCCGGTCTGCTCCGCGTTCGGATGCTCCCTACTCGCGCGATCGCGATTCGCGTACGGACGATCGTCGGGCCGGTGCGCCGCGTTCCGATGATCGCTGGTCCGCGCCGCGTTCGGATGATCGTCGGTCTGCGCCGCGTTCGGATGCGCCGTACTCGCGCGATCGTGATTCGCGCTCGGAGGCGCCGCGTGTCGATGATCGCCGCGCCGGTGCACCTCGGGCAAATGCACCCTATGCGCGCGCTCCCGGCTCCGGTGCGCCGCGGATCGGCAATGGGACCGGCGGCCCTTCCAAATTCGGTGCCGCGCGCAAACCCGGAAGCCCGGGTGCGGGAAAATCAGCTGCGGCGAAATCTTCCGGCGCAAAATCGGGCGGCCCTAAGTCAGGCGCGCCCAGGGGGCCACGTGCCTTCGGCAACGAACGATTCGGTGGGAATCTCGGTCCGGTTAAGAACCGTCCCACCGAGCAGAACCGGCGTCGAGAAGATCAGGGCCCGTATGTGGACATGCATGACCCCGAGGGCATCCGGCTGCAGAAGCTGATGGCATCGGCCGGTGTGGCATCCCGTCGCGTCTGCGAAGACATGATCGAAGCGGGCCGCGTCGAGGTGGACGGGCAGATCATCAATGAAGTCGGGCTGCGGGTCGATCCTAAAAAGGTCGCTATCACCGTGGACGGTATTCGCCTGCAGCTTGACGAATCCCAGGTCTACATGGTGTTCAATAAGCCCAAGGGTGTTGTCTCGACGATGGACGATCCCGAGGGCAGGCCGTGCATTAGCGACTTCCTGAAAAACAGACATGGCAACGAACGCCTTTTCCACGTCGGACGCCTGGATACGGCTACCGAAGGGCTGCTGCTGCTGACCAACGACGGCGAGCTGGCCAACCGCTTATCGCATCCGAAGTATGAGGTTCCCAAGACGTACATGGCGCAGGTGCGCGGGCCGATGGGCCAGGGAGTCGGTGCCCAGATGCGCGAGGGGATCGAGCTGGAGGACGGCGTCGCACGGGTGGATTCGTTCCGGCTGGTGGACTCCACCCCGGGGCACATCCTTGTCGAAGTTGTCCTGCATTCCGGCAAGAACCGCATAGTCCGCCGCCTCTTTGACGCGGTGGGCTACCCGGTTGAGCGTCTTGTCCGAGTCCAGGTGGGGCCGATCCGAATGAACGATCAGCGTCAGGGCAGCATCCGGGTCCTGGGCCGGCAGGAAGTAGGGCACCTGCTCGCTTCTGTGGGGCTCTAACAGACGATGAATCCGTCGCATCTGACCGGACCGGTGCTGGTAATCGGCACCGGTCTCTTGGGCGCCAGCATTGGGCTCGGGCTCCGGGCCCGGGGCATTGACGTTGTTTTACACGACACGTCCCCTTCGGCTCAGGCCGTTGCGGAGGATATCGGTGCGGGACGTGGGCTCCTGCAGGGTGAGGCTATTGAGCCTGAGCTGGTAGTGGTGGCGGCCCCGCCGGATGTCACGGCCGGCGTCATCGCAGCGGCCCTGGCAGACTACCCGGCCGCCGTCGTCGTCGATATTGCCAGCGTCAAAGCCGGAATTCTGGCCAAGCTGCGGAGGCTTCCCGGTGTCACTACAGCTGGACTGAGCCGCTACGTTGGAACGCACCCGATGGCCGGCAGCGAACGTTCCGGCCCGGTGGCAGCGCGTGCGGAACTGTTCTCCAGCACGCCATGGGTGCTTTGTCCCTCGGAGGAGAGCTCGGCAGCGGCCATCAAGGTGGCCCATTCACTGGCCATTGACCTGGGATCGGTGGTCTTTCGGTTTACCCCGGATGACCACGATGAAGCGGTGGCGTTGGTTTCCCACCTGCCGCAGATCATGGCGTCCCTGGTGGCCTCCCGTCTGCAGGACAGCCCCGCCCACGCGCTGTCACTGGCGGGAAACGGCCTGCGCGACGTCACCCGGATTGCCGCCAGCAACCCCGCCATGTGGGTTCAGATCCTGGGTGCCAACGCGGCGAAACTGGTCGAGATTATGCGCGGCGTCCGGGCCGATGTGAACCGTCTGATCAGCACCTTGGAGGCTCCCGCCGCTCCAGGTGCCCATTTGGATCTCGCCCGGCTGATCAGCGAGGGCAATGCGGGTCAGGCGCGAATTCCCGGTAAGCATGGCGGGCCGGCACAGGCGTATGCATGGCTGACCGTACTGGTGGATGACAAACCTGGTCAAATTGCGCGGCTGCTGACGGAAATTGGGGACATTGGGATTAACGTCGAAGATTTGCGGCTGGATCATTCGGCCGGCAGGGAAGTGGGCATGGTGGAACTCTCCGTAGTACCCAATAAGCGGGTAGCTCTGGTGCAGGAACTGACGGATCGCGGCTGGAAGGTCATATTGTGATGGAAACCCAGAACCGTGCCGGCGGACAGGCAACGGATTCAGCGGCAACGGATCTGCGCCACTTGCGACTGGGCAAGTCCCTCGTGGTGGCCATCGATGGCCCGTCCGGATCGGGGAAATCCAGCGTCAGCCGGGAGGTCGCCCGCCGGTTGGGGCTGGCCTACCTTGATACCGGCGCAATGTACCGCGCCCTCACCTGGCAATGCCTGGATGCAGGCGTGGCGCTTGACGACGCCGTTGCCGTCGAGGCATCCGCCCGGGCCTTGCAATTGGAGCAAAGTACCAGCGTTGAGCACGAATTTGTCAGGGTTGGCGGCCTGGACATCACCGAGCAGATCCGTGAACCGGAGATCTCCTCCGCCGTCAGCGCGGTGGCAACTACACTGGGCGCCCGTACCGAGCTCGTCCGCCGGCAGCGCGAAGCAATCACGCACGCCGCCAAGAGAATGGTGGTGGAAGGTCGCGACATCACAACGGTGGTTGCGCCGACCGCCGAGGTCAGGCTGCTGCTGACCGCCAGCGAAGAGGCCAGAATGGCGCGGCGCGGGATTCAGCTGGGCGGAACACAGACGGCGGAGCAGCTCACGTCCCAGGTGCTGGCCCGCGATGCCAAGGACTCCACCGTCGTGGAATTCCAACGTGCGGCCGATGGTGTGGTGACAGTGGATTCCTCCGCCCTCGACTTTGAACAAACCGTGGCCGCAGTCCTTCGGGTGGTGCTCGACGCGGTGGAGGGAAAACACTTCCGGAGCTCCGCCGCGGATGGCTAGACCAAACCCGGGACACGAGAGACGTGTTTCAATGGACAAACGTGTTTAGAAAAATCCAAGCAGCCGGTCACCAAGAAATCCGGCTATCCGCACACGTCCAAGCCGCGTTTGCCGCCGGGGGACACGTATTTCCTGCGGACGATGACCTTACAAATCAGCATGAAGGAAAGCAACCATGAGCGACTCTCAGTCCACCGGCCGAATCGATGCAGGTGACTTTGGCCACGGTGACGAAGAATATACGCCCACCGGCACTGACCGGGTTGCTGAGAACCTGGCTGCCCTCAATGACGAGGACGCCGAGGTTCGGGCGGCATCGCTGCGCGCAGGCTTGTCCGATTACGAGCTCGACGACGAGGATGCAGCGCTGCTGGCCGGCACCTTCGAGGACGCTGACGACGACGGACTGGTCCGCCAGGATCCGGTGCTCGCCATCGTGGGACGTCCCAACGTCGGAAAATCCACGCTGGTGAACCGCATCCTCGGGCGCCGGGAAGCCGTCGTCGAAGACACCCCCGGAGTCACCCGCGACCGCGTCACCTATGCCGCGAACTGGAACGGGCGCAAATTCACACTGGTGGACACCGGTGGCTGGGAGCACGACGCCCGCGGAATCCACGCCCGGGTGGCGGACCAGGCCGAGGTAGCCGTGGAAATGGCGGATGCTGTGCTGCTGGTGGTCGACTCCACCGTGGGCATCACGGCCACCGACGAAGCCGTGGTCAAGATGCTTCGCCGCTCCAAAAAACCGGTCATCCTGATCGGCAACAAGGTTGACGACATCGTGCAGGAATCCGACGCCGCCATGCTGTGGGGTCTTGGGCTGGGCCAGCCGTGGCCGGTCTCCGCCGTGCACGGCCGCGGTGTTGCCGACATGCTCGATCGCGTCATGGAAGTACTGCCGGAATTCTCCGCCGTCGAAGGACTGGAACGCTCAGGCGGTCCGCGCAGGGTGGCCCTGATCGGCCGTCCGAACGTGGGCAAGTCCTCGCTGCTGAACAAGCTGGCCGGAAGCGAGCGCGTGGTGGTGGACCCGATGGCCGGCACCACCCGCGACCCGGTGGATGAATTCATCGAGCTGGGGGACCGCACGTGGCGCTTCGTGGACACTGCCGGCATCCGCCGCCGCGTGCATATGGCGCAGGGCGCGGATTTCTACGCCTCCCTGCGCACCCAGTCGGCGCTCGAAAAGGCCGAGGTCGCCGTCGTCCTGCTGGCCGTTGATGAAGTGCTCAGCGAGCAGGACGTACGGATCCTGCAGCTGGCCGTCGAATCCGGCCGCGCGCTGGTGCTGGCGTTCAATAAATGGGACCTGCTGGACGACGAACGCCGCCGCTACCTGGAGCGTGAAATCGAGCAGGACCTGGCCCATGTGGAATGGGCACCTCGGGTGAACATCTCCGCCAAAACCGGCTGGCACAAGGACCGACTGGTGCCGGCCCTGGATCTGGCGCTGGAGAACTGGGACCGGCGCATCCCCACCGGCCGGCTGAACGCGTTCCTGGGCGAGCTCGTGGCCGCACACCCGCACCCCGTGCGCGGCGGTAAGCAGCCCCGCATCCTCTTCGGCACGCAGGCCTCCAGCCGTCCGCCGAAATTCGTTCTCTTCACCACCGGGTTTTTGGATGCCGGCTACCGCCGCTTTATTACCCGCCGGTTGCGTGAAACCTTCGGCTTCGAAGGCACCCCGATTGAGGTCAGCATGCGGGTACGCGAAAAGCGCGGAAAGACCGCCCGGAAGTAGCGCATGCAACAGGTACGACGACGGCGGACGGCAGATGCCGTCGTCGTCGTGCCGTTCTGTGTGTGCCGTCCTGCACGTGCACTCCTGCGCAGCGTTCCGCGCAAATCCTGCGCAGGATGCTCCCTGCGCAACGCAGCGGTCCAACGCTGCGCAGAATTGACCGCCCATTGACGTCTGCTGGTCGGCACGGCACGGTTTTTACGGTAAGCTTTTTGAGGTGGTTCGCCCGGCCGTATTTTGGCCGGATCGGAACTTTCGGGCTGTAGCGCAGCTTGGTAGCGCACTTGACTGGGGGTCAAGGGGTCGCAGGTTCAAATCCTGTCAGCCCGACCGAAAAATGCCTGATGAGACGCAAAGTTTCATCAGGCATTTGTCGTCTCAGGAGGTTCGAGGTGGACCAAATTCGGCGCGTGGCGATGTGACGTCATGCCGCGCAGCCTCCCCATCATGATCCCCGACGGAGACCTGGGCGGGCGCGCTTTTGGCCGCGGGCTCGTTCGCGGGCGAGATCCCAGAGGTAGTGATCGAAGTCCACCTCCATGGTGTGTCGCGGCGAGGCGTAGAACTGTCGCTTATTGCGCTCGTGGTCCTTGACCATCTGCCCGCGGACCTCGCTCTCGGGCGGGGGAGCGTAGCGCCCGCTCAGCGTCTCGGCCACCCACGCTGCCTGCGCTTCGGCAAGCGGCATCACCGCGCCGACCGGTTGCAGCAGCCCGACAAAGAACATGCCCGGCAGGTCTGGATGCACCGTCCGCTTCCAGAGCGGCAACTCGTTATCCGCCGCGGCGACCAGGGCGGGGTCAAGGAACGGGAACGTCACCTGGTATCCGGTCGCCCACACGATCAGATCGGCCTTCGCACGGGTGCCGTCGACGAACACCACCCCATCGCCGTCGAAACGCTCGATGCCCGGGCGCACGGTGACTCGGCCGGTGGCGATGCGTGCGCGGATCTGGTCCGACTGAACCGGATGCGATTGGCCCGGCTTGTGCAGCGGCTTCGGCAGCCCGTACTTGCGCAGGCCGCCCGCAGTCATCGCGCCGATGCGCAGCCGCAGCGCGGTCGCCCGCCACGGCAGCCAGGCGGGCAAAGTGACCTGGTCGCTGGGGTGCCCGAGCAGGTATTTCTGCAGCACCCATTGGCCGCGGCGAATTGACAGGGCGACGCTCTTCGCGCGGTACGAGCCCTCGACCGCGATATCCATGGCGGAGTTGCCCGCGCCGATGACGACAAGGTCGCGGCCCGCAAGCTGATCGCCCGATCGGTAATCGTGGGCGTGAATCTGCTCGCCATCGAATGAGCCGGGGTAGGCCGGGCCAGGCCACCGTGGGTCCCAGTGGTGTCCATTGGCGACCAGCACCGCATCGTATCTACCCATCCGCTCGCCATCCGGGCCGCTCGTGCGCACAAGCCAGCCGCCATCGGCGTCGCGGGTGACTGACTCAACAGTGGTGTCGAAGGTGATGGTGTGCCGGAAACCGAAGTGATTAACGTAGTTCTCGAAGTAGGCGTGCACCTGGTCGTGCCGGGCATACGGCGGATAGTCATCCGGCATCGGAAAATCGGAAAAGGCCATCCGGGGGCAGGAGGTGTTGATCTCCAGGGTTTCGTAGCAGGCAGATAGGCCGTTCGGGTTATCGAAGAGCCAATTGCCGCCGATCGCGCTGCCGCGTTCGAAGCAGTCGAACGGCACACCGGCGAGGTACAGCGCCTTGGCAGCCGCGATCCCGGAGGAGCCGGCACCGATGATGCAGGTGCGGGGCAAGGACTCGTTCACCGGGATGGGCGCCGTCACCGTAGCGGCGAGGTGTTCGGGCTTCACCAAGTAAGACATGGACGGAAGTATCACAGTGCAAATAGATATTTTCAATGGCGAGATGGCGAGCCCGGAGCATGGCGCCGGCATCCCCGACGTAGAATGCCTGGTGAGAGCATGTTTCGTACAGGAATCTCACGTCCGGCGGAGACGAGGTTCCGGCGACTGCCGGCATCCTCATCGTCGAGTCGTGCTCCTCGTCGTCCAATCGCGCTCCTCGCTGAACTGGTGTCACGTAGTAAAGATGTGACACCAGTTTTGCTTAACATGACACCATGACGGTGTCATGCTGATGTCATGCAACTCGATCAGTACGTCGCAGAGCTTCAGCACCACCTGACGGTCGCAGCCGAGAGCGGCGGCGACGAGGTCCGCGCGGTCGCCGAGCGCCTGAGTGCGCCGCTCGACTCGGCGACCCGGCTCGTGCTGCTTGAGGCCCTCTCGGCCGCGGCGGGGGAGATCAGCCGCGAGCTCTCACCCGGATCGGTGGACGTGCGCCTGCGCGGCCGCGACCCCGAGTTCGTGGTGAGCCTGGCCGCCGAGGCGGCCTATACAGACCCGGAGGCGATGCGTGGCGGCGTGTCCTATGACACGGAAGGCGCGAGCACCACCCGCACCACGCTTCGGCTCCCGGACGCCCTCAAGGTCCGCGTCGAGGACGCGGCCGCCGCGGATGGGCTCTCCGTGAACTCCTGGCTGGTGCGTGCCATCGCATCGGCACTGGAACCCAAGAGCCGGCGCTCGACCCAACGAGGGTCAGGCTCCGGAGACCATTACGCAGGCTGGGTGCGATAGTCCACCCCGCCCACTGACCAGCCCCGCAACCGCGGGGCCGCCCGACAACGCCCTTCGAAAGGCAGGCTCCAGCATGCCCGAATACCAGACCAACGGTCCCATTGACCTCGCCATCGGCGTCCCCGTTGGGCGCATCGAGGTCACCGCCAGCGAGCGCACCGACGTCGACGTGCGTGTCGATCCCAGTAATCCGAGCAAGAAGGCCGACGTGCGCGCCGCTGCGGAGACCGTCGTCGAGTACCGGGACGGCCGGGTCATCATCGCCGTGCCGCACCGGTACGGCCCGCTCATCGGCAGCGGCAAAGAGTCAGTGGATGTCACCGTCGACCTGCCGAACGGCTCACGGCTCAGCGCCGAGACCAGCTTCGGCCGGGTCCGCACCCACGGGTCACTCGGTGCGACGCGGATCAAGTCGTCTGCCGGCGACGTGAGCATCGAGCGCGCCGAGCAGCTGCAGGTGCACGCCAGCAGCGGTGAGGTGGTCGTCGGCCACGTCGACGGCGACCTGGAGCTCACCTCAGGCAACGGCCCCTCTCACGTCGACTACGTGGGCGGCGCGTCCACGCTCAAGGCTTCCAACGGCGACATCCACGTCGGTGTGGCAGGCGGGGCGCTGACCGCGAAGCTCGCGAACGGTTCGATCAGCATCCGCGAGGCCCTCGACTCGGTGACCGCCCGCAGCTCCTACGGCAAGATCCGGCTCGAAGAGGTGTCCTCCGGCGCCATCGAGCTCGACGCGTCTTATGGGGAGGTGCACGTCGGTATCCGGCGCGGTGTCGCCGCGTGGCTCGACATCCAGTCCAAGAACGGTGTCGTGCGCAACGACATGAACGCCGACGACGGCCCCACGGGTAGCGAGGGCAGCGTCGAGGTGCGGGTGCGCACCAGTTACGGGGACATCACGGTCCAGCCCGCCGCGGGGTAGGGATCCCGCGGGGTAGACCCGCACGACTTCACACGTCCAGATAGGCCACAGGCGGCGTCCGGCTGCCGGAACGAACATGCCCATCCACCGAACGGAAGGAACTACAAATGACCATCGTCAAGCCAGCGATCGAACTGCGCAGCCTGCGCAAGTCGTTCGGCGACAAAGTCGTGCTCGACGGCGTCGACCTCACCGTCTCGCGCGGCACAGTGTCGGCTCTCCTTGGCCCCAACGGCGCCGGCAAGACCACCGCCGTCAACATCCTCACGACTCTGGTGCGGCCGGACGGCGGCACCGCTACGGTCGATGGATGTGATGTCGTGGGCAACCCGGACGGCGTGCGTGCCGGGATCGGCCTCACCGGCCAGTTCTCGGCGGTCGACAAGCTGCTGACCGGCGAGGAGAACCTGATGCTCATGGCGCGGCTGCGGCACCTGCCGGCGAAGCTGGTGAAGGTCCGCGTGGCCGAGCTGCTCGAGCAGTTCGACCTGGTCGAGGCGGCCCGCAAGCCGCTCGCCACCTACTCGGGTGGGATGGCACGCCGGCTCGACCTGGCGATGACCCTTGTCGACACCCCGAGGATCATCTTCCTCGATGAGCCGACCACCGGACTCGACCCGCGCAGCCGCCACACCATGTGGGACATCGTTCGCGACCTGGTTGCGCAGGGAACCACGGTGCTGCTCACCACGCAGTACCTTGACGAGGCCGACGAGCTCGCCGATCGGATCGCGGTGCTGGACGGCGGGAAGATCGTTGCCGAGGGCACCCCCGACGAGCTGAAGCGGCTCGTGCCGGGAGGCCATATCCGCCTGCAGTTCACGGATGTGGAGTCCTTGAACTCGGCTGCGGCCCTGTTCGCCGGGTCTGCCCGGAAGGATGCGGCGCTCACCCTCGAGGTACCGAACCGCAGCGGGGTGAAGAGCCTGCGGAGCGCGCTCGGCCGCCTCGACGGCGCGGGCATCGAGGTCGCCGACCTCAGCATTCACACCCCCGACCTGGACGACGTGTTCCTCGCGCTCACCGGCCGGGTCGAGCGCACCGGGACAGAAGGGATCCCGTCATGACCGCCGCAACAACCCAACACCAGCGCCGGCACGTCCTGTCGGACTCGTTGACGATGACGAGCCGCAACCTGCTGCATATGATCCGCTATCCGTCTCTGACAGTCTTCGTCGTCGTGTTACCCGTGGTGTTCTTGCTGCTGTTCGTATACGTCTTCGGCGGCACTATCGGGGCCGGGCTCCCGGGTGGGGCCGTCGACGGACGCGAGGCGTATGCCACCTACGTGCTTCCCGGCATCCTGCTCATGACGATCGCCGGGAGCGCGGGAGGTACCGCGACGACGGTATCGATGGACATGACGGAGGGCATCGTCGCGCGATTCCGGACGATGGCGATCTCCCGGGCAGCCGTACTGACCGGGCACGTGCTCGGGAACACCCTCCAAGCGCTTATCGCCGTCGTCGTCGTGTTCTGCGTTGGCTTGGCTGTCGGCTTCCGGCCCACGGCCGGGCCGCTGCAGTGGCTTGCGGCCGCCGGCCTGATGACACTGGTCGCATTCGCAATCACCTGGCTCGCGGTCGCGATGGGGATGGCGGCAAAGTCGGTGGAGACCGCCAGCAACCAGCCGCTCGTCCTCACCTTCCTCCCTTTTCTGGGGAGCGGCTTCGTGCCGACCGAGTCGATGCCGGCGTGGCTGCACGGGTTCGCGCAGTACCAGCCGTTCACCCCGTGGATCGAGACCGTGCGGGGATTGCTGACCGGCAGCGACATGGGCGCCAACCCGCTGCTCGCGATCGGCTGGATCGTGCTGCTGTCGGTCGTCGGTTACGCCTGGTCGATGGTGCTCTACAACCGGAAGTCGGTGCGCTGATCCGGAGCCACACCTCCCAGCATGAGTTCGCGCCCGAAAGCCCTGCGACGGCAAGATCGACACGGTACCCGGTCCGGTATGCCTATACTTTCTGCGGCGGCTTGTAATGCCGGTCGCCGCCCGAAAGACTGGACGAAAGCACGTCCCACCCGCGAAAGGCACCAGATGAGCAATATTCCAGCAGATCTCTCCTACACGGCCGAGCATGAGTGGATTACCGCGCCGGACGCGGACGGCGTGGTCCGGGTCGGCATCACCGATTTCGCCCAGGACGCGCTGGGCGATGTTGTCTATGTGCAGATGCCGGAGGCCGGAACCCAGGTCAGCGCCGCGGCCGTGGTCGGCGAGGTGGAGTCGACCAAGAGTGTAAGCGACATTTACGCTCCGCTTTCCGGCGCGGTTTCCGCCCGTAATGAGGCCTTGGACGGCGATCCTGCGTTGATTAACTCCGATCCGTACGGTACCGGCTGGCTGCTGGAGATCAAGCTCGACGACGTCGCCTCGGTGGAGGGCCTGCTCAGTGCCGGCGCGTACGAACAACAGGTAGGCTAGATACACGCGTGCGCACTGGTTGCGCGTCCGGCTAAACGAGCCGGTAGACAACATAGACGAAAAGGAGTACCGATGGTTGAGAACTCAAGCAACGCCGTGCCCAGTGGTCAGGCGGAGTTTGCGGATCAGCCCGGCGCTTCAGAGACCACTTCCATCCAGCTGCCCCCGTCCAGCACGGAGCCGACGGTCGAATACAAACTGGCTCCCGAGGAGCGCGTCGCGGTAGAGGCACTGCCCGCCGGGTCGGCGCTGCTGATCGCGCACAGCGGACCCAATCGCGGAGCCCGGTTCCTGGTGGATGCGGATACGACGACGGCAGGACGTCACCCCGGTGCCGATGTGTTCCTCGACGACGTCACCGTGTCCCGCCGGCATGTACAGTTCCGGCGCCTGCCGGGAGGCTTCGAGGTCGTCGATTCCGGCAGTCTTAACGGAACCTACGTCAATGGAGACCGGGTGGATTCGGTCCGGCTGCGCTCCGGCGACGAGGTTCAGATCGGGAAGTTCCGGCTTACCTATTACTACAGCCCTGCGGTTCCCGCCCGGCCCGCCGTTCCCGTTCAGACGCAGTCCTGAGGGCAGCGATGGCAAGCACCACCGCGTCGGCGCGCAGGGCTCTGGCGGACGTCCGCGTCCACCGGGGGAGAACTGCGCCGCAGGTCATCTTTAATATCGGTGAGGTATTGGCGCAGTTAACCGAAGATTTTCCCTCGGTAACCGCTTCCAAGATCCGCTTCTACGAAGAGAAGGGGCTGATCACACCGCAGCGCACTCCGGCCGGCTACCGGCAGTTCCGGGAGCCCGACGTCGAGCGTCTGCGTTTTGTGCTCGCGCTGCAGCGTGACCATTATCTTCCGCTGAAGGTGATCCGCGGTTATCTGGACGCCATCGATCGAGGCGAGGGGCCGGAAAACCTGCCCCCGGGCGTGTCCATTGCCCCTCGGATGGTGTCCGATGAACTCGCGGTGGAGCTCAAGAGCCGGGCGCGCAGGCTCACTCCTGAGCAGCTGCGGGCCGAGTCGGGCGCCAGCACTGAGCTGCTGTCCTCACTGGTCAGTTTTGGGCTGATCGCGGCCAAGGAAGGCCATTTTGATGACCACGCGCTGCGTGTGGCGAAGGCATGCACCGCGTTGTCCGCGCACGGTTTGGAGCCGCGCCACTTACGTCCGTTTCAGGCCGCGGCGGAACGGGAGTTTGGGCTGGTGGAACGGGCGGTGGCGCCGCTGAGCTCCAGGCGGGACGGGGCCTCGCAGGCCAGGGCTGCGGAAACCGCCCGGGAAATCAGCGAGCTCTGCCTTGGTCTGCACAGTGCCCTGGTGCAGGACCGGATCGCGCAGATGGACCGCTGATGCAATCTGAGCAAACTATGCCTGCGAAGGATGACTGACCGGACATGATTGAGCTGGAGATCGTCGGGGTGCGGGTGGAGATGCCTTCCAACCAGCCGCTGGTGCTGCTCAAGGAGATTGCAGGGGTCCGCCACTTGCCGATTTGGATCGGTACAGCGGAAGCGACCGCCATCGCGTTGGCGCAGCAGGGCGTCGTCCCCCCGCGGCCGCTGACCCACGACCTGCTCTGCAGCGTGGTGACCGCTCTGGGCCGCAGCGTCGCGAGCGTGGCCTTGACCGCCGTGGAGGACGGCGTTTTCTATGCGCAGCTGACGTTCGACGACGGAACGGTAGTGGGCTCGCGGGCATCGGATGCGCTGGCGATCGCCTTGCGTGCCAGTTGTACCATTTGGTGTGCACCCGAGGTGCTTGAAGATGCCGGCGTGCAGGTCACGGACCACGATGAAAATGATCCCGACGCGATTGATTCGCCGGAGGCCGAAGAACGCGAACTGCGGCGGTTCCGCGAATTTCTCAATGAGGTCGAGCCCGAGGATTTCGATAAATAACGACGGCGGTTCGGTGCGGTCGGGTGCGCGTAAGGTTAAACCTGAACCTTAAAGTTCCGACACGGTCAGATTCTCAGGTCCCGCATCTTTGACCAAAGGCCCGTGCGGCCCTAACGTCGATACTGACAGCCCCCATTGCCGGTGGGGATCCCTGCGGGCAGAATGAGGGGTAGGCGCAAAGCTGTAGTTTCTACCCCAGTCTTCTCAATGAATTTCCGGAACGAATTTTTGGTCTGAATTTTTGCCGTATTTTTTAAGTTTTTTACTGTATTTTGCCGTTTTTTGCCGTAGGTAAGAGCTGCAGCAGCCGATATTGGTTCCGATGAGGGAACAACGATAAGGAGGGTCCACGTGAGTCCGAAAGGCGACGCCGGCGAACTAAGGCAGGCTCCCGTCCCGGGCGCCGTCATGGCGGCCGGGGCACAGGGACTGCTGTTCACCGAGGATCTGCCGGTCCTGGACGTCGATGCCGGTTACCGCGGGCCCACTGCATGTAAGGCCGCGGGCATCACTTACCGCCAGTTGGACTATTGGGCCCGGACCGGGCTGGTGGAACCGGCAGTCAGAGGTGCTGCCGGCTCCGGCTCGCAACGCCTGTACGGTTTTCGGGACATCCTGGTGCTGAAGGTAGTCAAACGTCTGTTGGATACGGGAGTATCCCTGCAGCAGATCCGTTCCGCCGTGGAACACCTGCGCGAACGCGGGGTCGAAGACCTGGCGCAGATTACTTTGATGAGCGACGGAGCCTCGGTCTACGAGTGCACCTCCGCTGACGAGGTTATTGATTTGGTGCAGGGCGGCCAGGGCGTCTTTGGGATTGCCGTGGGGCGGGTCTGGCGCGAGGTGGAGGGAAGTCTCGCAGCGCTGCCCAGCGAACACGCCGAACAGTCCTTCCCGGACGACGAGCTGACCAAGCGCCGGGATGCCCGTAAAATATCCTGACCTGGCACAACGCAGACCTTCCAGCGCAGCCCTTCCAGCGCAGGCCATGCTTTCGAAGGGCATGGCCTGCGCTGAATCATTGCAGGCGCGATGCCAACAAAAGTCCAGGGTCAGCGATGGACGCGATTTCGCACGGAACCCTGCGCCAGCAGGCCGCCGAGCAGCTGGTCG
Organism: Actinomycetales bacterium; assembly: GCA_038242035.1. Lineage (GTDB taxonomy): Bacteria > Actinomycetota > Actinomycetes > Actinomycetales > Micrococcaceae > Arthrobacter_M. The sequence goes on along the minus strand of JBBSSN010000002.1, from coordinate 19,672 downwards.
AAGAGCCCCGAGGCGTTCTTGGCGGACTCGCCCGGCCACTGATGGATCGGATGGGCTGCGCCCTGGATCTGTTGCCAGTTGGCCTGCTCGGGGATTGTGGGGGAGAGCAGCAGGGGGCCGAACATCGTTTTCATTTCAGCCAGGCGGTAGGTATGTTCATTGGATCCGCTGCGCACACGGTTCGCGACAATGCCCGCAGCCGTCAACCTGGGGGCGAATTCGGTGCGGAACAGCTCGAGGGCGCGAATAGTGCGTTGCGTTCCGGCGACTGAAAATAGCCCTGGCTCGGCGACTAACAGGACCCGGTTGCTGGCGGTCCAGGCTATCCGGGTCAGCCCGTTCAGCGACGGGGGGCAGTCGATCAGGACCAGCTGATATTTACCGGCACGGCTGCCTGCTGAATTGGCGGAATTATTGAGCAGTGTGCCAAGCCGCCGCAGATCCCTGCGGCCAAGATCCGGCCGGTCGTAGATCCCGGCAAACGCCGAACCGATCGCTACGTCCAAAATGGGCGTGCCGCCGTCGGCCTTGGCGTTTTTGATCCAGCCGCTGGGCAGTACGTTGGCCGCGAGCGGGGCCTTGCGGGCGTTTTTCAGCATCCGTCCAATGTCCAGCTGACCGTCGGCGCACACGCCCAGACCGGTGGTGGCATCCGCATGTGGATCAAGATCGATCACCAAGGTCGGGATGCCGGCAGCGAGCGCCGCAGAGGCAAGGCCCAGGGTGACGGACGTCTTGCCGACGCCTCCTTTGAGACTGCTGATGCTTACTACTTGCACGGGTTGAACCAATACCTTTTCGTCGCGTATTCGTATTCGTATGCGTGGCGCGGCTGCGTTACCGGGTCTTGCCGGCCATCCGTCCGGTAAGTATTCGCCGCCGGCAGATGCCCGGACGCAAACGAGCCCCGCATTCATCATATGTTGACTGCGCACGGTTCCAGCCCTTCGGCTGCGCACGTCGATTGTGCGGCCTATTAAGAAGCAAAAACGTGAGCTGGGACACGTCGACTTGTCCAGACCTCACACCGTCACACAGACTGGGCACTAATAGACTCAGCAACAGACCGGCACTGCCCCGAGGTAAGGCTTCGAGGCGCGGCCGGACGCTGACCAGCAATGCCGAGCATCGTTGGGCTGTACCGCCTTCACGACCAGTTCCCCAGGAGCACAATGTTTTCAAAGATTCTGGTAGCCAACCGCGGCGAAATCGCGATCCGCGCCTTCCGCGCCAGCTACGAACTCGGCGCGAAGACAGTGGCCGTTTTTCCGTATGAAGACCGCAATTCCATCCACCGGCAAAAAGCAGACGAGGCGTATCTGATCGGGCAGGAGGGCCACCCGGTCCGGGCCTACCTTGATGTCGCCGAGGTGATCAGGGTCGCCAAGGAAGCCGGTGCGGACGCGATCTACCCCGGCTACGGTTTCCTCTCGGAGAACCCGGGGCTGGCGGCCGCGGCCAAAGAAGCCGGAATCACCTTCGTCGGGCCGCCGGCGGATGTGCTGGAACTGGCCGGCCACAAGGTCCATGCGCTTGACGCTGCCCGTCGGGCAGGTATCCCGGTGCTCAAATCCAGCCAGCCGTCGTCGGACGTAGCTGAGCTGCTTACTGCCGCCGATGAGGTTGGATTCCCTATTTTCGCGAAGGCTGTTGCCGGCGGCGGCGGCCGCGGCATGCGCCGGGTGGACAAGCGGGAGGACCTGCCCGAGGCTCTCAAGGCGGCCATGCGTGAGGCCGATGCCGCCTTCGGCGACGACTCCATGTTCCTGGAACAGGCCGTGCTGCGTCCGCGCCACATTGAGGTGCAGATTCTGGCCGACGCGGCCGGCAATGTCATGCACCTGTTTGAGCGCGACTGCTCCATCCAGCGCCGGCATCAGAAGGTCGTGGAGATCGCGCCCGCTCCGAACCTGGACGAAAATATCCGGCAGGCGCTGTACCGCGATGCCGTGAAGTTCGCGAAGGCCTTGGGCTACGTCAATGCCGGCACGGTGGAGTTCCTGGTGGATACCGTGGGCGAACGGGCCGGCCAGCATTTCTTCATTGAGATGAACCCGAGGATCCAGGTTGAGCACACCGTCACGGAGGAAATCACCGACGTCGACCTGGTGCAGGCGCAGTTGCGGATCGCGGCGGGGGAGACGCTGGCGGATCTGGGTCTGAGCCAGGACTCGGTGTCGATCAAGGGTGCCGCGCTGCAGTGCCGCATCACCACGGAAGATCCGGCCAATGGATTCCGGCCCGACGTTGGAAAGATTTCCGCCTACCGTTCCGCCGGTGGTGCCGGTGTCCGGCTCGACGGCGGCACGGTTTACGCGGGCGCCGAGATCAGCCCGCACTTTGACTCCATGCTGGTGAAACTGACCTGCCGGGGCCGCACCTATCCCAGCGCCGTAGCCAGGGCCCGCCGTGCGCTGGCAGAATTCCGCATCCGCGGGGTGTCGACCAATATCTCGTTCCTGCAGGCGGTGCTCGATGACCCGGACTTTGTGGCCGGAAATGTAGCCACCTCCTTTATCGATGAGCGCCCCGAGCTGCTCAAGGCCCGCGTCTCTGCCGACCGGGGCACTAAACTGCTGACCTGGCTGGCGGATGTCACGGTGAACAAGCCACATGGTGAGCTGACCGTGCACGCGGACCCGGCCCGGAAGCTTCCGTCCGTCACCACTGAGGACCAGCAGCCCGGTTCGCGCCAGCGGCTGCAGGAGCTGGGTCCGGAGGGCTTCGCCGCCGCGTTACGGGCGCAAACTGCGCTGGCTGTCACGGATACCACCTTCCGCGACGCACATCAGTCACTGCTGGCCACCCGCGTGCGTACCCGGGACCTGTTGGCGGCCGGACCGGCCGTCTCCGCGCTGACGCCGCAGCTGCTCTCCGTCGAAGCATGGGGTGGTGCCACCTACGACGTTTCGCTGCGCTTCCTGGGCGAGGACCCGTGGGATCGGCTGACCGCACTGCGCAGCGCCTTGCCGAATATCTGTCTGCAGATGCTGCTGCGCGGCCGGAACACCGTGGGCTATACCCCCTATCCCGCAGAGGTCACGGAGGCCTTTGTCACCGAGGCAGCCCGCAGCGGGATCGACATTTTCCGGATTTTCGATGCCCTCAATGACGTGGCTCAGATGGCACCGGCCATCAAGGCCGTCCGGGCCACCGGGACAGCAGTCGCCGAGGTGGCGCTCTGTTACACCGGTGACATGCTGGATCCGGCGGAAACGCTCTACACGCTCGACTATTACCTTGCGCTGGCCCGGCAGATCGTTGCAGCCGGCGCTCATATCCTGGCCATCAAGGACATGGCGGGCCTGCTCCGCCCCGCGGCGGCAGCCAAGCTGGTCGCCGCCCTGCGGTCCGAATTTGATCTTCCGGTGCACCTGCACACCCATGACACCACCGGCGGGCAAATGGCCACCCTGGTGGCCGCCGCCGATGCGGGCGTGGACGCCGTGGACGTGGCCTCCGCCGCGCTGGCCGGAACGACCAGCCAGCCCTCGGCGTCAGCGCTCGTGGCTGCGCTGGCGCACACCGAGCGGGATACCGGAATGTCGTTGCCGAATGTCTGCGCCCTGGAACCGTATTGGGAGGCCGTCCGACGCGTCTACGCTCCTTTTGAGTCCGGACTGGCCGGGCCCACCGGGCGCGTCTACCGGCACGAAATTCCCGGCGGACAGCTCTCGAATCTCCGGCAGCAGGCCATCGCGCTGGGCCTGGGTGAACGCTTTGAGGAAATTGAAGACATGTACACCGCGGCGGACCGCATCCTGGGCCATTTGGTCAAGGTGACGCCGTCCTCCAAGGTAGTTGGTGATCTGGCCCTGCATCTGGTCGGCATCAAGGCGGACCCGAAGGATTTTGAAGAAAATCCGCAGAACTACGACGTCCCGGATTCGGTCATCGGTTTCCTTTCCGGCGAGCTGGGCAATCCGCCGGGCGGCTGGCCGGAACCATTCCGGACCAAGGCGCTGCAGGGACGGGAAATCAAGGTCCGTGACGCGCAATTGACCGCCGAGGACAGTGCGGCACTGACGTCAGATCCGGACACGGTCCGCGCGACCTTGAACCGGCTGCTCTTTGCCGGCCCCACCAAGGACTATTTGAAGGTCAGAGACACCTACGGGGACGTTTCGGTTCTGGACACCCGCGATTACCTCTACGGTCTGCAGCGCGGCCAGGAACATGTCATTGCCTTGGGGAAGGGCGTGCGGCTGATTGCCTCGCTGGAGGCCGTCTCCGAGGTTGATGAGAAGGGCGTGCGCACCGTAATGTGCACGCTCAATGGGCAATCCCGCCCGGTGCTGATCCGTGACAATAGTGTCGTCAGCGACGTTAAAGCCGCGGAGAAGGCCGATCCAGGCGTGGCCGGCCAGATAGCCGCTCCGTTCGCAGGTGCTGTGACAGTGACCGTTGCTGTCGGTGACGCCGTCGAAGCCGGCGGGATAATCGCGACCATTGAAGCGATGAAGATGGAGGCGTCCATCACCAGCGCGGTGGCCGGCACGGTTTCCCGAGTGGCGGTCTCCGCCATCGAACAGGTGCAGGGCGGTGACCTGCTGGTAGTGGTGGAGTAGCAGCCTTTTCGGTGGCGGCGGCACCCCCGCTCTTGCCCGACTGCGCTAAAGTGGGGGTTGACCGGCGGGGCCGTAGCTGCGTAAGGCGGCTGCGGCCCGCTTTTGACGAGCGGGAGTTATGACGCAGGACAACAAAAACCGGACGAAAGCACCCTCCCGAAGCGATGCCGTTAACAACGGGCCCGGTAGCGGAGCGGACGGCGGCGGCGAAGCAATCGCGCTGGTCTCAAGAGACTCCGGAACAGATCCTGGTTCGACCGGGACCGTTGCGTCGATGACGCCGGTCATCGCGGTGCCACCGACCCGGTCTGCAGCCCAAGCTGAGGAATCCGCGTCGGGCACCGCCGCCGTCGGCATGGCTTCCGCCCCGACGAGCGCCGTGCCGACCGCAGACGTGCCGACGAGCGCCGTGCCGACCGCAGACGTGCCGACGAGCGCCGTGCCGACCGCAGACGTGCCGACGAGCGCCGTGCCGACCGCAGACGTGCCGACGAGCGCCGTGCCGACAAGCGCCATGCCAACCGGGGCACTCCCGACGACTGTGCCCGCCCGGCCGGACCTCGGTGGGGAGCCGGTCTATGCTGCGATGGCCGGCTGGCAGCCGGCCGGTTCCGGCGCTGCCTCGAACCCCGACTCGGCTCAGTCCGCGACAGTCGCTGCCGCGCAATCCCCGGCAGGTGGGACCGGTTCGGGCGCAGCTGCGGTAACTGCCGGCAGGACCGGCAGCGACCAGCTGCGCAGCCCGCGCCGGGCCCGCGATGATGGCCCGGAGCCCGCTGCTGCGCTGACCGCAGATCGGCTGCTGCGCCGCAGCGCCGCGGCTCCGGCGGGGGGATGGCGGCTGTGGCTGCATAGGATCTCGCTGGGATCGATCAATGTGGGGGATTCGGACAAGATCCGGCTCCAGCGGGCACGTGAGCACCGCATTGCCGCACGACTGGGACAACGAACCCGTTACGTCCCGGTGCTCTCCCGTAAGGGCGGTGTCGGCAAGACCACGGTGACCACGCTGCTGGGGATGGCTCTGGCGGATCTGCGTGAGGACCGGGTCATTGCCATGGATGCGAATCCGGATCGCGGAACCCTTTCCGACAGGTCTCCCGGGCGGACGGACTTCACCGCGCGCCAGCTGGTCCGGGACCGCTTCGGGGTGAATTCCTTCTCCCAGCTGTCCACCTACGTTGCACGCGACGGTTCCCGGCTGGATGTGCTCGCCTCGGACACCGATCCGGCCGTTGCCCAGGCTTTCGACGACGCGGACTACCGTGCCGTAACGGACATTCTGAGCCGCTACTACTCGATCGTGCTGACGGATTCGGGGACCGGTATGGTGCACTCGGTGATGAAGGGCACGCTGGAGAAGGCCGACGCCGTCGTGCTGGTTTCCGGCGGCAGCGTGGACGAGGCGAGGTTGGCGTCCGAAACGCTGTCCTGGCTGGAGGCCCACGGCCGGCATGATCTGGTCGCCAAGGCAATCGTCGTCATCAATATGTCCTCCGGGGACAGAACGGAAGTGAACATTAACGAGATTGAGGACCATTTCCGCTCCCGCGTCCATCATGTGCTCCGGATTCCCTACGACCGCCACCTGGCGGAGGGATCCCGAGTGCAGCTGAGCGCACTGCGCCCCGCCACCCGTGCCGCGGCGGTTGAACTCGCCGCACTGGTGGTCGACGAACTGCAGGCGGGCTAGGGATGGTGCATTACGATCTTGCGATCCTTGGCTCGGGCTCCGGCAATTCCCTGCCGGGGCCACAATGGGCGGGCAGGAAAATTGCCGTCATTGACGGCGGAACCTTTGGCGGAACCTGTCTGAACGTCGGATGCATTCCGACCAAAATGTTTGTCTATCCTGCCGATCTTGCTGCCGGCGCACGCGAGGCAGGAAGGCTCGGCGTGGACGCGGAGGTCAACGACGTGCACTGGCGCGCGATCCGGGACCGGATCTTCGGCCGGATCGATGCGATCTCCTCCGGCGGGATGGAATACCGCGCGACCGGGGAGCCGAACATCACGCTTTACCCGGAGCATGCGGAATTCACCGGCCCCAAATCGCTGCTGACCTCCGGCGGTACCGAGATAACCGCTGACCAGATCGTGGTGGCCGCGGGCTCCCGCCCTGTGGTCCCGGACTTCCCGGGGAACGATCATCCGCAGGTGCACACCTCCGACACGGTCATGCGGGTCGACGAGCTGCCGGCCAAAGTGCTCATTGTCGGCGGCGGGTTCATCGCGGCGGAGTTCGGGCATGTGTTCTCCGCCCTGGGTTCCGAAGTTGTCATGCTGACCCGCTCGCCCGGGTTGTTGACGAGTCAGGATGCCGAAATCTCGCGGCGCTTCGAAGAGCAGGTGAGCGGGTACTGGGACATCCGGCACGGCTATCAGGTGGCGTCCGTGCGGTCGGTCGAAAGCACGCCTGAGGCGGCCGGCCGCGAACGGGTTTGTGCGCAGCTCACACCGGTAACGGGATCGGCTAATGCGCCGGCGTCCGTGGAGGCGGACTTGGTGTTGATCGCCACCGGCCGCCGGGCGAACACCGATTCGCTCAATATTGCGGCCACCGGATTCGACCTGGCCGTAAACGGACGGCTGCGGGTGGATCAATATCAGCGGGTGCTCTCCGGTGGCATTCCAGTATCCGGCGTCTGGGCGCTCGGTGACATCAGCAGTGACTTCCAGCTCAAACATGTGGCCAATCATGAGGCCCGGACGGTGGCGCACAACCTGCTCCATCCCGGGCAGCTGCGCGCAAGCGACCACCGATTTGTTCCGGAGGCAGTTTTCACCCGCCCGCAGATTGCCAAGGTCGGGATGACGGAGGCGCAGGCGCTGGCCGACGGGGCGCGCCGCGGGATCGAGGTCGTCACGGCCATCCAGGACTACGGGTCGACGGCGTATGGCTGGGCCATGGAGGACACCTCCGGCGTCGTGAAACTCATCGCCGAAAAGGACACCGGATTACTCCTGGGGGCACACATTATGGGCCACGAAGCATCACTGTTGATTCAGCCGCTCATCCAGGCCATGAGTTTCGGCCTCGATGCCCGGACCATGGCACGCGGCCAGTACTGGATCCATCCGGCGCTGACGGAGGTAGTGGAAAACGCCCTGCTGTCGTTGAAAATCGGCTGACGTCCGGGGCCGACTTTCCGCCCCTAGGTCCAATACCGTTTACTTAGGTTTGGGAAGGCGTTTGAGTGGCCAGTTGGATATTTTGCGTTTGATGACCCGCGGGTTGGTTCGGGGTCTTCGTGGAGGTAGTAGCCCGTGGAGGTTTTCGGTGGCGAAGGCCACGAGACTGTTTTTAGTGTGATGGTGAGGGGGAAGGCCGGGCTGTCGGCGAGGGAACGCCTGGCAGCCCGGAGGGTCCTGGTGAAGGAAATTCTGAGGGGTTCTTCCTCGAAGTGTTGGGCGACGCCGGCGATCAGTGATCTGAGCGCGAAGGACCGCTTCATTATCGATACCGGTGCCGGGACGGTGACCTGTCCGGCGGAGATATCCGTGCCCATCCGCCCGGCCAAGGCCGGCGGCGGCACGGCCGCCTTCGGCACCGTCTGCGCCGCCTGCCCGCTGGCCGCCGAGTGCACGGCCTCCAGGGCCGGGCGAACCAGCACCATCAGCCGCTACGAGGCCGAACTTGTCGGGGCCCGGGAAACGCAGAAGGACCTGGCCTGGCGGGGCGAGTACCGGGCCACCCGCCCGAAAGTCGAACGCAAGATCGGCCACCTGATGCGGCGCAAGCACGGCGGACGCCGGGCCCGGGTCAGCGGCCGGTCCAAAGTAGGCGCGGATTTCTCCCTGCTGGCCGCAGCAGTCAACATCGCCCGACTCGGCGTGCTCAGAATCAGCCACATCACCCCACATCACCCCACCCGGACCGGCCGGACCGTGGCCGGACCGCCCACGGTCCAGCCATGAGACCCGGGAGAAGGGCTTGCCGGGCCGATGCGGCCACGGGCACTGCCCCGGCGGCGCTAAGGATCCCACTGCGGACCCCGAAAATGCCTGCCACACGAAAATCAGGCAAAAACCACCAGCCCCACACCGCACAAAAATCGTCCCTATTCAACAACAGCACCACCAGATTAGCCGTTCGACACCAGCCACCTAGGCCGGTTTCTTCGCGGCGTAGATCTCCTCCACCAGTGTGTCGAAATCCTTGAGCACCTGGGAGCGCTTGATTTTCAGCGACGGCGTCAGATGCCCGGAGGACTCGGTGAAATCGGTCGGCACAATACGGAAGGCCTTGATGGACTCGGCATGCGAGACGGATTCGTTGGCCTTGTCGACTGCTCGTTGGACTGCAGCGGTGACCGTGTCGTGGACAACCGCGTTCTCCATGCTGATTCCCGCGGGGAGGCCGTGGGCCTGAGCCCATTTGGGCAGCGCTTCTTCGTCCAGCGTTACCAGAGCTGATATGAACGGGCGCTGGTCTCCGAGCACCACGCACTGCGAAATCAGGGCATCGGCACGTATCTGGTCTTCGAGCATCGCCGGAATCACGTTTTTGCCGCTGGCGGTGACAATGATTTCCTTTTTGCGCCCGGTGATCCGCAGGAAACCATCAGCATCGAGTTCGCCAATGTCGCCGGTGTGCAGCCAGCCGTCGGCGAACGCTTCCGCCGTCAGGTCGTCCCGGCCCCAGTAGCCGCGCATGACGCTGACGCCCTTGGCGAGGATTTCGCCGTCGTCGGCAATCTTGACCGCATTTCCCGGCAGCGGGGCGCCGACGGTACCGATCCTGATCCGCGCGGGACGGTTTACGCACACGGGAGCCGTGGTTTCCGTCAGGCCGTAGCCTTCCAGGATCTGCAGGCCGATTCCCTGGAAGAAGTGGCCCAGCCGTTCACCGAGGGGCCCCCCGCCGGAAACAGCGTGCTTGATGTGTCCTCCCATGGCCGCGCGGAGCTTCGCATAGACCAACCTGTCGAAGACCGCATGCTCAACCTTCAGCAGGAACGGTACGCTTCCGTTTTGCCTGGCACGGGAGTACGCGATGGCGGTGTCGGCGGCCCGGGCGAAGATTTTGCCTTTTCCCTCGGATTCGGCCTTGAGCGCAGCCGAGTTGTAAATTTTCTCAAACACGCGCGGCACGGCAAGGATAAACGTTGGCTGGAAACTCTGCAGATCCGAAAGGAGGTTCTTGATGTCAGCCGTATGCGCCACCTTGGCCCCCGCTGCCACGGTCAGTACTGACATGAAACGCGCGAAAACGTGGGCCAGCGGCAGGAACATGATGGTCTGGGAGCCCTCGGGAACAACGTCGGAGAGCACGCCCAAAGCGTTGTCCGACAGTTCCACGAAGTTTCCGTGCGTTAGTTCGCAGCCCTTGGGACGGCCGGTTGTTCCGGAGGTGTAGATGATGGTGGCGAGGTCGTCGAGTCCGCGGGAGCTGCGGCGCTCCTCCAGCTGGGCATCGGGGACGGACCGTCCGGCGTCGCGCAGCTCGTCCAGCCCGGCGCCATCCAACTGCCAGACATGGGTCAGGGCAGTGAGGGATTCGGCGGTGGCCGCCTGCCGCACCATGTTTTCATGATGGGCGGTCTCCGCGAAGACCGCGACGGCGCCGGAGTCCCCGAGATTCCATGCCACCTGGCTGGGGGAGGAGGTTTCGTAGATGGGTACCGAGACTGCTCCGGCGAACCAGATGGCGAAGTCCACCAGGGACCATTCATATCGCGTCCGCGCCATGATCCCCACCCGGTCACCGGCGCTGACGCCGAACGCCATAAGTCCCTTGGCCAGGGCGCTCACATCATCGCGAAAAGCCGTCGCGGTGATGTCCACCCACTGCTTTTCAGCGTCCAGCCGGGCAAAGAGGGCCGGGTTGGAGGCCTTATTGGCCTGCCGCAGGACCAAGTCCGTGGTGTTGGTGTTCCGGGGAACGTCGACCACTGCCGCAACGGAAATTTCTCGCACTGTAGCTCCTTCGATGCCTGAGGACCACTGGGGTTTGCCCTTACTCTATCCGGCAGCACGAACCAGCTGGGTCACGTATTGTTACTCGTCAGTAACTTTAGGGTGGCCGGCCGGGTTTTCCAAGCCGTACGCGTCTGCCCCGGCCGTGCGCCATTGCGCCGCTGGGCAAAGCCGACGCGGACAACGCCAGCACGCGGACACTAGAATGGCCGTGATGGTTGAAAATCTGCCCCGTGGGAGCGAAGCTGTTCCGGTGCCCGAAAACGCTGCGACGCTTGGCCCTGCCGGTACTTCCGCGCTGAAGTTAAGCTGGCGCCGGCGTGGCCCGGCGGCTGTTCCACGGGCCCGGGAACGCCGGGCGGAGCGGTTTCCCCAGCGCTTGGGTCGGCACGGTTTGGCGATTGGTATTGACATCGGCGGGACGAAAGTTGCTGCAGGGGTGGTCGACCCGCGGGGCGCCGTCCTGGATCAACGTCGCCGGCTGACCCCGGGAAATGATCCGCGTGCCGTTGAGGCAACGATTGTGGAACTCGTCCAGGAGCTCTCCGCCGGGCATCGCGTGCTGTCAGTCGGGATCGGGGCCGCCGGCTGGATGGACCTGAGCTCAAGTACCGTCCTTTTCAGCCCCCATCTTGCGTGGCGCAACGAGCCTCTGCGGGAGAACCTGGAAAGGCTGCTCCGACGACCGGTAGTGCTCAGCAACGACGCCGATGCCGCGGGATGGGCAGAATGGCGTTTCGGTGCCGGCCGGGGACAGAGCAGACTCGTCTGCGTCACCTTGGGCACCGGCATCGGAGGTGCCATGGTGATGGATTCAAGGCTGGAACGCGGCCGCTTTGGACTTGCCGGCGAATTCGGGCATCAGGTGATCATGCCGCAGGGCCACCGTTGTGAGTGTGGAAACCGCGGATGCTGGGAGCAGTATGCCTCCGGGAACGCACTGGGGCGGGAGGCCCGCGAACTGGCGCGGGCAAAGTCTCCGGTGGCGCAGGAGCTGCTGCGCCGTGTCGACGGCGATGTGGACGCCATTACCGGAACGGTGGTCACAGAACTGGCTCTGGCCGGGGACGCAGCCTGCCGTGAATTGGTGGAGGAGGTCGGTGAGTGGCTGGGCCTTGGGCTGGCGAATCTGGCCGCAGCCCTGGATCCGGGCCTTTTCGTCATCGGCGGAGGCCTCTGCGAAGCGGGGGAGATGCTCTTGGCACCGGCCCGCCGATCGTTCGCGAGGAATCTGACCGGCCGTGGTTTCCGTCCGGCGGCGCCCATCAGTCTGGCTGCACTGGGGCCAGGTGCAGGCATGATCGGTGCCGCTGATCTGTCCAGGGTCAGCAGCCGTTCGCGGCCCTAAGCATCATCAGCCGCGGTGCCCGCTTAGACCACCGGGTAGTCGTCGCCGCCGCCTTAGACCACCAGTAGCGGTGCCCGCTTAGACCACCGGGTAGTCGTCGCCGCCGCCTTAGACCACCAGTAGCGGTGCCCGCTTAGACCACCGCGCCGTCGTCGCCGTCGTCGTCCCGCTGCGAAGGCAACCGAAACATCAGGTAACCCGCCGAGACGACGAAGGCCGCAATCATGGCGATAATCGCCGTCAGCGGCGCACCCCGCCACAAGAGGGCGGTGAGCAGCAGTACGATGGGGCCGCCCACAGCGCCGGTCCAGGCGAGCATGAGGGCCGGCTCGACGGCGGACAGCAGCGGCGGATCTTCGGGAACGAAGTCATCACCGTCCTGCCAGGGATCTTCCGCGGCATAGTCACGCGGCCCGGGCGGCCCCGTACCGGCAGCCGGCCCGGTATCCGCGTCCGGCCCGTTGCCCCGGGGAGCCGCGTGCGGCGCCCGGGAGATGCCCAAGGGGTCAAAATCGCCAAAAGACGTTGGCTTCCCGGCCCGGGCGGGACCGTCGGAATCTAAGCCGAAGCCATCCGGGGACGACGGCTCATCGAATCCGTCGGGGGAGTAGCCCGCCCCCGACGGGCCTTCCAAACGGGCCACCAGATCCCGCCAGATCGCGTCGTCGTCATCGTTGGCGTTGGTTTCGGATGGATCTTGCTCTGGTTTACTGACCACCGGCATGCTCCCGGAAGAATGCTGCGGAACGCTCGAAGATCAGCGCGGCATCGTTGTCCATGGTGGCCACGTGGTAACTGTTCTCCAGCCGGACGACCTCGAAATCAGCGCTGCCGATCCTGTGCGCAAGGACCTCCATACTGCTCTCCGGTACCACCTTGTCCACGGCGGAACGGAACACGATCGTTGGCGCTTTGACGCGGTCCAGCCCTGCGACGGTGTCCTTGAAAAGTCCTGCCACCTGTTGAACGGCCGCAACGGGGGTCCTCAGGTAGGCGCCCTCGCTGACCCCCGCGAGCTTAATGTCGTCGCCAATCGCCGGAACGCTCTTGAGCACATATTTGAGCAATCGCGAATAGCGTGCCCGCTTGTCCGAAAACGTCAGGCCGGGGTTGACGATGGCGACCCCGGCAACGCTGTGATGTTCTGCAACCCGCAACGCCAGTGCACCGCCCATGGAGAGCCCGGCGGTGAAGACCACGTCGCAACGTTCCGTCAGTTCCAGGTAGGCCCGCTCGAAGTCCTGATACCACCTCGTCCAGGGGGTGCGGGCGAGGTCCTCCCAGCTCGTGCCGTGGCCCGGCAGTAAGGGAAGGCTGACGGCGAATCCCTGGGCGGCTAAATAATCCGCCCAGCCCTGCATGCTCACCGGGGAACCGGTAAAGCCATGGCTCAGTGCGACCCCGACCCTTGCCATGGGCCCGTGGCCGCTGCTGGAGAATGTCATTGCCGGCGGCATCCGCTCAGGATTTCAACGTCCCGGGCAGGAATTGTGAAGATCATAGGGCAATCGTGCCACTCATTGGCGGTTTTCTCACTAGCGGTGACTCACTGGCCGTATTCTCACTAGACTAATGTCTTAGCAAAAGTGCAGGGCGAAAATGCAGCATCGGGTGTGTCCCGTGTGTGAAGGCACCAGAAGGGAAACACTGCGTGTTCTATTGGATAATGAAGCGGATCTTCATAGGCCCCGTCCTGAAGCTGCTGTTCCGTCCGTGGATCAAGGGGCTGGACAACATTCCGGCGGACGGCGCAGCCGTTTTGGCGAGCAACCATCTGTCTTTTTCCGACTCCATTTTCATGCCGCTGATGGTTCCCAGGCCGGTGGTCTTCCTGGCGAAATCCGAGTACTTCACGGGCAAAGGCATCAAGGGCAAGCTCACGGCAGCCTTCTTTCGGCTGACCAATCAGTTGCCGATGGACCGTTCCGGCGGCGCGGCATCGGCGAATTCCCTGGAGTCCGGCCGGCAGATTCTGCGCAATGGCGGACTGCTGGGGATCTACCCGGAAGGCACACGCAGCCCCGACGGGAAGCTATACCGCGGCAAGGTCGGCGTTGCCAAACTGGTGCTCAGCGCGGGCGTTCCGGTAATTCCGGTGGCCATGATTGGTACGGACAAGGTGCAACCGATTGGCCGTAGAATCCCGAACATTCGGCGGATCGGCGTGATTTTCGGCGAACCGTTGGACTTTACCCGGTATCAGGGCCTGGGGAACGACAGATTTGTGCAGCGTTCCGTGACGGACGAAATAATGTATGAGCTCATGCGCCTGTCCGGTCAGGAATATGTGGACGCGTATGCCAGCACGGTCAAGGAGAAGCTGGCCGCTAAAAAGGCCGGCAAAGAAGCAGCGAATCCAAAGGCGGCCGCGGCCGTACGGCTGGCGGCGGCGGGAAATGCCGTCAAACCGGGAGCCGTGACCGTAATCGGTGCAACCGCCTCCGCTGCGGCAACAGGTGCGGCACCCGCTGCCGCAGCGGAAGCCGGGCCGGGTACCCAGCGGGGAATGGCAGCTGCAGGCAGATTGCATTCCGGAGATAGGCCGGAGGTGGCAGTTGCCGTTCCGCAGGAGGTCGCAGAAGCGATCCTTCGTCCCGAGGCCGACCACTCCGACGAGCACTCCGACGGCACCGGCGACGGCACCGGCACCGGCACCGACAATAACCCGGGGGAGAGTTCCACCAGCACAGTAGCAGCCAACAGGGGACCCGATCCCGCTGTACCAGCGGAGGCGAGGGGGCCTGGGGAACCCGCAGGCGGCCGGGGAAGCCCCCAACCGTAGCCGGCCCCCGCCCACGGTTCGTGCCCTGCTGACTTCGCTTTATGACGGCGCCAGGCTCGTCATGACTGCGGCCACAGCCCGTGGGCGGCAAAAGCAACTAGGCTTAAGCCGTGACTGATCTTTCAACACCTGCTCCGATCCTTCCTCCGGACGTCGCCGCCGCCCGCGGCGCTGCTGCCCCTGAGGCCACGGCTGCCCCGGCGCCCACGGCTGCCGCCACGGGAGGCGCCGCCGCTTATCCCGGTCTGGACGAGTGGCGGAAACTGCGGATTGCCCAGCAGCCAGCCTGGTCGGATGCGTCCGTCTACGAGGCCTCTGTCAAGGAACTGTCGATGCTGCCGCCACTGGTGTTTGCCGGTGAAGTGGACGACCTGCGTGATCGTTTGGCCTTGGCCGCCCAGGGGAAGGCCTTTCTGCTGCAGGGGGGAGACTGCGCGGAAACCTTCGCCGGTGCCACCGCGGACAAAATCAGTGCCCGGGTAAAGACAATTCTGCAAATGGCCGTGGTGCTCACTTACGGCGCTTCCATGCCGGTCATCAAAATGGGCCGGATGGCGGGGCAGTTCGCCAAACCGCGTTCCTCCAATGATGAAACGCGCGACGGCGTGACCCTCCCGGCCTTCCGTGGAGACATTGTCAATGGTTTCGAATTCACCTCTCAGTCGCGCGCTCACGATGCCTCCAGAATGCTCAAGGCGTACCACACCTCCGCTTCCACGCTGAATCTGATCCGTGCCTTCACGCAGGGCGGCTTCGCCGACCTGCGTCTGGTGCACCAGTGGAACCGTGGCTTCACGCAGAATCCCGCCCATGCGCGCTATGAATCCCTGGCCAAGGACATCGACCGCGCCATCAAGTTCATGGCCTCCTGCGGCGCGGACTTCGAAGCGCTCAAACGAGTCGAATTCTTCGCCAGCCACGAGGCGCTGCTGCTGGATTATGAACGGGCGCTGACACGCATCGACTCCCGCACCGGCCTGCCGTACGACACCTCGGGACATTTTCTGTGGATCGGTGAGCGCACCCGCGAGCTGGATCAGGCCCACGTCGACTTTCTCTCCCGCGTCCGCAACCCGATCGGCGTCAAGCTGGGCCCGGGCACCACGGGTGAGGACGCATTGCGGTTGATCGATAAGCTTGATCCGGACCGGGAACCGGGCCGGCTGACCTTCATTACGCGAATGGGTGCACGGAATATCCGCGAAAAGCTGCCCCAGCTGGTCCGGAAAGTCACGGATTCCGGGGCTCAGGTCCTCTGGGTCACGGATCCGATGCACGGCAACACCGTCACATCCCCCAACGGGTACAAGACGCGCAACTTCGATGATGTCATCGACGAAGTCAGGGGCTTCTTTGAGGTGCACAAGTCGCTCGGAACATTCCCCGGCGGCGTGCACGTGGAGATGACTGGCGACGACGTCGCTGAATGCTTGGGCGGTGCTGATCCCATCGATCAGGAAGCCTTCCTGGAAGGCTACGAATCGGTCTGCGACCCGCGGCTAAATCATAAGCAGTCCCTGGAAATGGCGTTTCTGGTTGCCGGAGCCCTGTCCAACCGGTCCTAGTCGCCCGCAGCCGGGGTCCGTAGGTGGCAGGTGCGAGGCGGGCCCCCTGAACTGCTCCGTCGGGCCTTCGATAGCCGGGTCAGACTACGGTCAAACTAATGACGGACCCTTCGGGCACATCCTTGTTGACCGGGTTCTGGTCACGCACGGTGCCGAAGAACCCACCCAGAATATTGTTGACCTTGACCTGAAAACCGAGCTGCTGGAGTTCCTGGACCGCCTTGTCCACCTGCTTGCCGATGAAGCTGGGGACGGTGACCAGCTTGGGGCCTTTGGACACGGTCAGCGTAACCGGAGAACCCTTGGACAGTGTTCCACTGGACGGATCCTGGGAGACTACGGAACCGGCAGGAACTTGCTTGTCGAAGACCGTATCCGGGGCTAGCTGCGGGACGAGTCCAACGTCGTTCATGGCCTTACGCGCCGCATCCTTGTCCTGGCCGACGACGTCGGGCACCGGGATAGGCGTCGGGCCCTTGGAGACGACAAGGTCCACCGGCGTGGCCCCGCGCTGCCGTGTGTCCGAGGTCGGGGTCTGACTGAGGACGACTCCAGCGGCCTTTTCTTCGTCATATTGTTCGGTGATGCTACCGAGGTCGAGCTTGGCGTTGTGCAGCGCCGTCTTCGCGGCGTCCAGAGTACCGCCGGTCAGGGCCGGAACCGGGTACAGGACCGGCCCCTTTGAAACCAGCAGGGTCACCGGGAGAAACTTACGCCGCTGCGTCCCTGGCCCCGGGTCACTTGTCACCACCAGGCCCTGTTGCACGGTCTCATCATTGACGTCCCTGCTCATGGAACCGAAGCCCTGTTCCTGGAGCAGTTCCTGGGCCTGTGCCACCGTCTTGTCCTGGACGTTCGGGATGGCCGCAAGAGCGCCGGGACCGAGGCCGAAGAACCAGCCTGCACCGCCGCCGAGCAGTGCCAGCACCAGCAGCACGATCAGCCAGATGAGGGCACGGCGGCGGGGCCGGCCGCGGCGCAGAGTCTGCAGCGGGTGTTCGGCCGCTCTAATCCTGGCGTTCTCCGCGCTGCGGATTGCGCGTTTAGCCTCGCGCCGGCTGGGTCGCAGAACCGGGACTGGTTCTTCGGGCGGGGAGAGCTGCCCGGCGTATCCCTGCCGGGCAGCCGGGAAGCTCCCCGCCGGCAGTACCGTCGTGTGCTGTGTACGGCCCATCATTTTGGTCTGCTGCGCCCGGTCATCTGGTATCAGAGAGTCGTCGATCAGCACGGTCTGCTGCGCCTCGGTACGGATTGCCTCGGTAGCCAGGTGCACGACCTCGGTGCGGCCGTTCCCGGCGCGTCCCCAGGGCGCCCCTGTCTCCGGCGCCCCTGCGACATGCGAGGGCGCTTGGAAGTCCAATTCCGCGTCGCTGAGGGTCGTGCGGATATGGCGCAGGTCTTCCAGCAGCGCGTCGCCGTCGGCGGGTCTGGACTCCGGATCCTTCTCGGTGCAGCAGCGGACCAGCTCATCGAGGTCTGCAGACAGCCCGGGCAGCTCGGTCGAAGGTGCGGGGACCGGCGTCGTCAGATGCTGCAGGGCCACTCGGACCGGCAGTTCGCCGCGGAATGGTTGGTGCCCGGTCAGCAGCTCGAAGAGCATGATGCCAATGGAATAGATGTCGCTGCGGGCGTCCGCCGGAGCGCCGTCGACTAGTTCGGGTGAGAGGTACCCGACGGTCCCAATCAGCATTCCCGTGTTCGTCGTCGTCGTCACAGCGCGGGCCAGGCCGAAGTCACCGACCTTGATCCGGCCGTCATCGGCAATGAGAACGTTTTCCGGCTTGATGTCCCGATGGACAAGGCCTGCGGCGTGGGCGGCCCCAAGGCCCTCGACGACGGCGTCCAGATAGGCCAGTGCGAGCCGCGGCGGGAGCGCTCCGCGCTCGTTCAGCACATCACGCAAGGTGTGGCCGGGAATGTATTCCATCACCAGATAGGCCAGCGGACCGTCGTTGCCGGTGTCAAACATTCCGACGACATGCGCATGCGACAGACGCGCTGCAGCCTTAGCCTCCCGGCCCAGCCGATCGAGAAAACTATTATCGGTGGCCAGGTGCGGATGCAGGACCTTAAGAGCGACGTTGCGGTCCAGACGCAGGTCCGTCGCCAGGTAGACGGTGGACATGCCGCCGCGCGCCACCTTTGACAGAACGAGGTAGCGCTCCCCAACCGTGGTCCCTACCAATGGGTCTACCGAAAGTTCTTGCACCCTTCGATCCTAGGCGCTCAAAGGAACAGGGCCGCGAACAACACTCGTTCCGGCCCTGTTCGTTTATGGCGGCAACATCGGGCCAAGGTCCGGTGCTAGCCGAAAGTCAGCTGATTCTCCTTGACCGAAGCGACGTAATTGGCGGTGTCAGGGTACATCCCGTACAACGAGACCGAGTACTGCCCCTGGTAGTAGCCCGCGATCGCGTTGTCCAGCGAATCGCTGGTGGAGACCAAGGCGCGGATAATAGCCACCCCGGCCGTAACGTTGTCCTGCGGGTCGAGGAGGTTCAGATGCCGCCCGACAAGCTCCGAGGCCCATTCGCCGGCCTGCGGGATGATCTGCATGGTGCCGATCGCATTTGCGGGGGACACGGACTGGTGGTTGAACCCGGATTCCTGCAGGGCAAAGGCCAGGGCCAACGAGGGCGTCACGCCCATCCGGGCGGCGGTCGTGGCGACGAGGTCCTTTATCTGGTCCCGGGAGGGAATGGGCGCAGCCAGCAAGGCGGTCTTGTTGACATTGGCCTGGGTGACAACGGCTTCAGGGTACGTGTAATGCAGGAATGTGCTGGGAACCAGCTGCGTCGGTGCTTCGCTGGAAGCGACCGAAAGGGACCCCGGGAGGTTGAGGCTTTGGCCTGGATGGATAACACTATTCGCCGTGAGGCCGTTGGCCGATGCCAGATCCTGCACGCTGACATTGTTGGCCGCGGCGATGGCGGACAAGGTGTCTCCAGCCTTAATGACGTAGCCGGCTGTTGCGGTGGCTGCCTGCGTGGGGGCCGCTGCGGCTGGCGCGGCGGTGGCCGTGGGGCCGCCGTCGGCCAGTTTGATCAACTGGCCCGGGCGGATGATCGACGCGGGTGAGAGGTTATTTAGCGTCAGCATTTCATGGACCGACAAGGAATGAGCGGCAGCAATGGCGCTAATCGTGTCCCCGGTCTGCACGGTGTATTTGGCCGCGGCAGACGGGGCCGGGGCTGAAGGTGCAGCTGCAGGTGCCGCCGGGGCTGCACCTGAGTCCGTCAGGCGCAGTGTTTGTCCCGGATGGATCAGAGATGTCGCGCCCAGGTTATTCAGGTCCAGGACCTGCCGAACGCCGAGATCGAAGCGTCCCGCAATGGCACTGACCGTGTCCCCGGTCAGCACAGTGTAGTCGGCCGGCGCGGCGGCCTTGGTTGGGGCAAAGCTGGCCGGGATCGCGGTGGCAACATTGCCTGCCGGCATATGCACATAGCCGGCGGCACTCATGCCGGCGGAGATCGCGCCGCCCCGCGCT
>JBBSSN010000001.1:0-60930 GCA_038242035.1 Actinomycetales bacterium | reverse complement strand
CTTCGTGGTGGCCCGCGGGCGGCCCAGCTTGCCGGTGGCGGCCGCGTAGGTAAGAGTTGCTGATATGCCGAAAAAGGGCGCCGCCAGATGACCCATGCCAAACCGCACGCCAATCCGCAGGCCAAACCGCTGTCCAGGGCGCTCGTCGTTGACGGCGTCACTGGGGTGACGCATACCCTCGAATCGGGTCCGGATACCTAAGTCCTGATCCACGGTATCGGGATGTCTTCGCGGTATTTCCAGCCGCTGGCCCGGGAACTCTCCATGACTCCACCGTTCACTCCGTGGATCTCCCGGGCTTCGGTAAAGCTCCTAAACCGTCACGGTCGTTGTCCATGGAGGACTTTGCGCGGTGGGTCTGGGGCTGCCTGGACCAGTTGGACGTTTTCCAGCCGATTTTGATCGGACATTCGATGGGCTGCCAAGTGACGGTGGAAATGCTGCGGCAGCGCGTGTCGGCCCCGGCGGCAGTGCTGATGGGACCGTGCGTTAATCGGCAGGAACGCGCCGCCTGGCAGCAGGGTCTGCGGTTGCTGCAGGACACCTTCCGGGAACCAACGGCCGCGAATGCGGTGGTTTTTTCCGATTACGCCTTCCGTTGCCGGCCGCCCTGGTACCTGGCAACGCTGCCCTTTATGCTCAGTTATGCTCTCGAAGAAGCCATCGCTGAGGTGGATATTCCGGTACTGATCATGCGCGGCGCCCGGGACCCGATTGCGCCGCGCGCCTGGCTTGCTGAGCTGGTGGCCCGCTGTCCGGTGGTCGAAGCGACGGAAATAGCAGGCGAAGGCCACATTCTGATGTACCGCAGGCCAGTGGAAGTGGCCGGCCACCTCCACTCACTCCGGGCCCGGGTATGAGACTGGGGGCGAAGGCCTGGGCCTGGATCCTGGACTATCTTTATGTGGCGTTCCGGCAGATTTACGGTTTCCTCGTCCGGGATCCGGCTGGGGAGCTATTGCGCGACGTACGTCCGGATGCCGCCCCGGTGCTGCTGATCCCCGGGATCTACGAGAATTGGCGTTTCCTGCGTCCGGTGGCGAATCGATTGCACGCGGCGGGCCACCCCGTGCATGTGGTGGCAGGTCTGGGCTACAACCGCGGCACCATCCCTGCCATGGCTGGGCTGGTGGAGAACTACCTGCTGGAGCAGGACCTGAGAAACGTCGTCGTCGTCGCGCACAGCAAGGGCGGCCTCGTCGGCAAATGCCTGATGTCCGGCACGACGGCGGCAGACCGGGTGAGCGCAATGGTCGCCGTTAATACGCCCTTTTCCGGCTCCGTGTACGCCAAATACGCACCGACGCGCACGATCCGGGCCTTCTCGCCCAATGATGCGCTGCTGCTGCGATTAACGGCCAACCTGGAAGTCAATGACAGGATCACGGCGATCTACAGCAGTTTCGATCCGCATATTCCCGGCGGGGGACAGCTGGCGGGCGGCACTAACGTCCGGCTTGCCGCGATGGGACATTTCCGTGTCCTCGGGGATCCGACGCTACTGCAGGTGGTTGAGGATGCCGTCGCCCCCGGCCGGACGTAGCACCCTCACCCCGCGATGCTGGAGGCCACGCTGGAGAAGATCATTGAGAACTTGACGCCGACGGCGATGAAGCTGATCACGACGACGGCGATCAGCACCCAGATCGGTATGAGCCCGCGCCGTGGGGCGACCTTATGGACAATGACTGACCGGCCAATGATGTACACCGTCGCGCTAAGGAACGCCCAGGCCCAATGGAACGGACGGACCACGCCGTCCCGGGTGAGCCTTCGCGGGTCGAGATAGGCCAGCAGCACGGACACTGCGTAGATGACGAATCCCGCTGCGAGCAGGAGGAAATATCCGGGGGTATAGAGGGCGCCCGGATCAAGCGTCCGCAGGTGCTCCCGGCCGATGTACTGGTAGCGCAGAACAGGGTTCCAGGCGAGCTGAAGCCCTGTGGATAGCAGCGGCAGCAACACGATCAGCCAGATGAAAGGGTTATACACCGGTGTCCCCAGGCCGATTTCCGGACGGACCAGGGACGGATTGGGAACAGATGAACCGCCGAAGTATTCCGTCCAGGCGGTACCGTCCCACCATTGCAGCTGTGGTGAACCTGACGGGCTCGGATACCATCCGGGCGGGACCGTTGCTTCGTTCGCGGGGCTGGTCATTGTGCTCCTTCTAGGCCTGGGTGTTGGCTGTGACCTTACCCGTTGCCGGGGGGCCGAGGGCCGGCGCCACGACCTCGCGTGCAAGATAGTCCGCGAAACCGCCGTGCACGCGGCTGTGCGTGCGGGCGGATGTCCTGACCCGGCCGGCATCGGTGCTGCGGATCCGCAGGCCGGCCGCACCGGCGGCAAGGACAAAATTGCGGTCCTCGTGCAGCGTTACATCGTCAAACCCGCCCAGGCGCAGGTATGCATCCGCGTGGAATCCCAGATTTGCCCCGTGGATGTGCCCATGGCCTTCCCTCAGGTCATGAGTGCCAAACCATCGGACCAACTGCTCCTGCGTCAGCTCCGAAATATCCGGCTGAACGGTTCCGGCCAGCACGTCCCAGCCCTGTGCCGCCGCTTCCGCCTGGACCAGCAGCCAGTTCCGCGGGACCATGCTGTCCGCGTCGGTATTGGCAATCCACATCGCCGCCGGCACACCGCTGCGAAGCACCTTCCGGATACCGAGGTTGCGGGCTGCTCCGACCCTTCCGGCCTCGCTGTGCAGCGCAGTGGCCAGCGGGTACCGGCGGACGACGGCGGCAGATCCGTCGGTCGTTCGGTCCAGCACAACGGTGACACTGACGGCGACCGCCGGGCGCTCGCGGTGCAAGTGAGCGGCAGCTTTCTCAAGAGCCGCAAGGCAGTCCGGCAGCAGCCGCTCTTCGTTGCGCGCCGGAACGACGACGGCCAACCGCTCGAGCGGGCGGCGCATTACGGGCCGTCCTGCACAACGGCAAAGACCTCTAAAATGAAGTCCTCCTCGGTGTAGATGCCACGTGATTCCATCCGTCCGTCGCTGCGCAGGAAATCGTGGACGGCGTCTCCGTCCAGCGGCCAACCAGTGATCTGATGCCGCCAGTGGCATGCCACTACTGTCCCCCCGGGGGCCAGCGAGCCGAGCATCAGGTCCAGCGTTTTCAGCAGTGTTCCGCGGTCCAGATAGTAGCCGACCTCGGAAAGAACGATCAGATCGAAGGAATCCTGCGGCCATTGCCCGGGAACCGCGAGCTGCATTGTCCGCACTCCCGGCAGATCTGCGTTGCGCCGGGCGGCGGTCTTGACCGCCTCCGCGCTCAGATCCACGCCCAGCACCGTGCGGCAGCGCTGCGCCAGATCCCGGGTCAGTACGCCGGTGGAACACCCGATCTCCAGCGCGGAAGCGTACTCGCGTGCGGGCAGGGCTGCGACGGTGAGCAGCCGTTTTCGCTCCTCGTACCACGCCTCGGGGGCAGACCATGGTTCGGCCAGATTCTGATGAACCGCATCAAACTGTGCCTGTGCCCACTTAACCCGCTCGTCGCCGTCGGGCATCATGGAGCCGGCCGCATCGATGAAAATCTCATAGGGGCGGCGGAAGTGGCTGATCATTTCGGCGGAGAGCAGCGTTTCGTCCCCCGGCAGGTCGGACAGCGGCGAATTCTGGCTGAAGTGGCACGTGATGGCCCGTTCCTTCCCGGCCATATCCGTTGCCGCCAGGGTCAGCTGGCGCATGGACGCCCACGGGACCCGGGAGGAATCCGGCGTGCCCCAATGCCAGAGCCAGACGGGATATTCCAACAGCGTGCTGCCGCTTTCCGCCGCCGCGGCGGCCGCAGCCTCGCCAGCGGCATCATGATCCGTGTGCCCGTCCGCGCGCCAAGGGGCCACGATCAATGTCTGCCCCTGTTCCGGTCCAGCCTCCGCTGCGCCGGCGTCTGCCCGATCGGGCGCCCCTGCGCATTCGGCCAGGATCGCCTGCTTCAGCAGCTCCCTGGAGGCCGCAATCTGGCCGTCCGGGATCCCTAACCGGCGGATCTGCGCCGCAGGCGCGAGCGTACCCATCGCATGATCGAGCTCCGAGCCCCTGATGGCCGCCAATTGCCCGGGTGTGTGCGTGCTGGAATCCGGATGCGACGCCTCACCATCGGTGGCAACCAGCAGCCGGATCTGAAGACCGTGCCGGGCAGCGCGCTGCAGCAGACCGGCGGCGGCCAGCGTTTCGTCGTCGGGATGGGCAGAGACGAGCACCAGCTTGGTAAAGCGCGGCAGGTGAAGATTGAGCTCCGGCGTGGCACCGAGCCGTCCCGAGCCGCGCCAGACGCGTTCGGCTGTGCCGTCGTCGAGGTGGCTGAATGTCACCACGGCAGCCGTCCCGGTGCCAGCAGTTGCTGGCCGATTGCCGCGATCGATCGTTCGGCGTGATCCTGCCGAAGATAGACGGTAAGGTCCGCTACCCGGGCTGCATGGTCGGCGTCGAAGGCCAGTGGTTCCGGGCCCATGGCGTGAGAGGCAAGTTCAAGAATTGCCTCAGACGCATGGACGACGGCGGCACGGGCGCGGGCCGCGGACAGGGAAGCGCCGGCGGTATGGGCGTCGCTGTCCGCCTGCCGCGCTGCCATGGCGAGTGCATTGCGCGCTGCCGTCAGATGGCCGTCGACCAGGCCCAACTGCAGCAGTGCGATCTGATCCGGCTCGCGGCCCGCGCAGTGGGCGTACACGCGGCGGGCGACCGCCGTCGCGGCCCCGAACCAAAGCGCCGCCACCCCCGCCCCGCCCCAGGCAAAGCCGGGCCTGGCGAAATACCAGCCGGGCGCACCGACCGGAACTGCGGGCACGTGCTCAAAAGAGACCGGTCCACTGGTGACTTCGGGCAGGCCCAGCGCCACCCAGCCGGCCGCAACGGCGCTCACTCCCGGATCCTTGAGATTCACCGCGAAGGCCCGTCGTCCGTTGTCCGTGCGCGCGGTGACGATTGCATGGCTGAGGCGTCCGGCCAAGGAGCACCATGGTTTGGTCCCGGTGAGGATCCAGCCGCTTCCCTGCCGGTGCGCCCGCAGGTGATGGTCCTTGCCCTCGGCAGCGAAAACTCCCCAGCAACTGTTCCCGGCCGCAGTCAACTGCTCAAGCTCCTCGGGCTGGGATTGCTGCCGGGCCTGGTGAAGGATGCTGATGGCATCCAGATGCGGCTCAATGCTTCTGCCGACGGAAAGACTGCAGGCGCCCAGCGTCGCGAGTGATTCCCAAAGCTGCAGGGTCCGGCCCTCCATAGGATAGGGGAGTTCCTGGCCCAGGCTGATGGCGAGGGCCAGGGCCGGTTCTATCCCGCCCGCACATTCGAGGGCCCGTGCGGCGATAGTGCGCAATTCAGGTAGCCACAGCGTAGAGGAATTGGACTCCGGTGCCAAACGGACCGGCTGCATCGATGGATGCCCGGAGACTGGATGCACGGAACCTGGATGCACGGAGCCGTTCATCGGACGTCCTCGCATCCGAGGAGCCCGCCGCGAAGAGCCCCGAGGGGGCGGGGGCTAGGCACCCTTACGCTTCGCCGGCTTGTTTTCGGCTTCCTTTGCTGCAGGCTCTTTCCGGGCCGTTTCCTTTCGTACAGTGCTTTTTCCTGCCGTGCCTTTTCCTGCGGAGCCTGCTCCTGCATCGCCTTTTGGTGCAGCGGGCTTTTTGGCGGCGGCGGACTCCCCGGTCGGCTTCCGGTCAACAGCTGGTTTGGGCTTGCGGTTGCGTTCCACACTGCGTTTCAAAGCCTCCATGAGATCAAGGACCTGGCCTGGTTCGGTTTCTTCACTTTCCCCGAAGGTGGCGTCGGTGTCCAGCGCATCACCCTTGGCCAGCTTGGCGTCGATCAGGGCGTGCAGCTGTTCCTGGTACTCGTCGGTGTATTCTTCCGGGGCGAAATCCCCGGAGAACGAGTCCACTAGAGCCGCGGACATTTGCTTCTCTTTGGCCGAGATTCGGACGTTTTCCTGCAACGCAGGGAAGTCGGCCTCCCTGACCTCGTCCTCCCACAACAGTGACTGCAGCATCAGGACGTCCCCACGCACCCGAAGAGCGCCCAACCGGGTTTTCTGCCGCAGGGCGAACTTCACAATCGCGGTCTGTTCCGTATCTTCGAGCGTCCGGCGCAGCAGCACATACGCTTTGGCGGATTTGGAGTCGGGTTCCAGGTAGTAGCTCCGATCAAACATGATCGGATCCAGTGAATCGCTGGGGACGAACTGGACCACCTCGATCTCCCGGCTACGCTCCTCCGGAAGGGAGGCGAGGTCCTCGTCCGTCAGCACAACCGTGCGGTCGCCGTCGTCGTACGCCTTATCGATGTGGTCGTAATCCACCACTTTTCCGCACACCTCGCAACGGCGCTGGTAGCGGATCCGGCCGCCGTCCTTGTCGTGGACCTGATGCAGGCTCACGTCGTGGTCCTGCGTCGCGCTGTAGACCTTCACCGGAACATTAACCAGGCCGAATGCGACGGCGCCTTTCCAGATAGACCTCATCTGACCAGTGAACACTACGCCTACTGAGCAATGCTAGCTTTCGCCCATTTTTCAGGTAAAACTTGGGGCATGACACGTCCCCAGGACTCGGCGCGGAACAAGAATCCGAACAATATTCCGAATCAGCAGGTGGTGAACGTCGCCGGCCGCAGGCTTACGCTGACGAATCTGGACAAGGTGTTGTATCCGCAGACCGGGACCACCAAGGGCGACGTGATCGCTTATTACTCCCAGGTGGCGCCGTTGCTGATTGCGTCCGCGAAGGACAGGCCCGCCACGCGGAAACGGTGGGTCCATGGAGTCGGCACAGAAGAACATCCGGGCCAGATGTTCTTCCAGAAGAATCTCGAGGAGTCTGCCCCGGAGTGGATCCCGTGCGGCAGCATCGAGCACAAGGAACATACAAACGGGTACCCCTTGGTCAACGATGCCGCAACGCTGACCTGGCTGGCGCAGATCGCGGCGCTGGAAATCCACGTGCCGCAATGGCGTTTCGGGCCCGATGGCGAGGTCGAGAACCCGGACCGGCTGGTGCTGGATCTGGATCCGGGGGAGGGAACGGGGCTGGCCGAATGCGTGCAGGTGGCAAAGCTGGCCCGGGCGATTCTGACGGATATGGGATTGGTTCCCGTGCCCGTGACCAGCGGCAGCAAGGGTATTCACCTTTATGCCGGGCTGGACGGCACGCGGACCGCGGACAAAATTTCCGCTTTCGCACATGAGCTGGCACGCGCTCTGGAGGCGGATCATCCGGACCTGGTGGTCAGCGACATGAAGAAATCCCTGCGCCGGGGCAAGGTGCTGGTGGATTGGAGCCAAAATAACGCGGCGAAGACCACCATTGCGCCGTACTCGTTGCGCGGTACGTTTGAGCCCATGGTCGCGTACCCGCGTTCCTGGCGGGAGCTGGCGTCGCCATCTCTGGCCCAGTTGGACTACAAAGAAGTGCTGCGGCGGATCAAAAAGCGCTCCGATCCAATGGCCGCGCTGGCGGAGCAGCCAGGATCCGTTGCTGTTACGGAGCCGAAGGCGGGCGACGGCGGCAGGCAGGGACGCGCCGGCAGCGGAGCGGACGCGGCAGCGGACAGACTGGTCAAATACCGCAGTATGCGGGACGCCGGGCAGACTCCTGAACCGGTGCCTGCCGAAAGGGCCGCCGCCACCGAAGGGCGGAGCTTTGTTATTCAGGAGCACCATGCCAGCCGGTTGCACTGGGATTTCCGGCTGGAGCGTCATGGGGTCCTGGTCTCGTGGGCGCTGCCCAAGGGTGTGCCGGAATCGACTGGGAAGAACCATTTGGCCGTCCAGACGGAGGATCATCCGCTCGAGTACGGCTCCTTCGCGGGGACTATTCCCAAGGGCCAATATGGCGGCGGCGAAGTGGCCATCTGGGACGCCGGCAGTTATCAGGAGGAAAAATGGCGGGACGGCAAGGAGGTCATTGCCACTCTCACCGGCCGGCCGGACGGCGGGCTGGGAGGCGTGCGGAAATATGCCCTGATCCATACCGGCGGCAACGGCAGGGCGGAGAATAACTGGCTGATCCATTTGATGAAGGACCAACCCGTGGGCTCCGGAGCGGACGCGGCGCAGGAAGCACCCAAGCGCGCTGATGCCGCCAAGCGCGCTGATGCCCCCGTTCGCGCTGAAGCAGCCAAGAAGGCCGCGGCAACCAAAAAGCCCGCGACAAAGCGGACGGCCGTCCCGTCGATCGCGCCGATGCTGGCGACGGCAGGCTCCGTGCAGGAACTGGGCGCGGACGAGGACTGGCTGCTGGAGATGAAGTGGGACGGCGTGCGGGCCATAGCGGCGGTGCACGCGGGAAAAGTCACACTTACCAGCCGCAATGACAAGGACATGAGCACTGTCTATCCGGAGCTGGCTGAGCTCGCAGACCTCGTGGACGCCGGCGATGCCGTACTGGACGGGGAAATCGTGGCGCTTAACGCCTCCGGCCGGCCGGACTTTGGGCTGCTGCAGGGCAGGATGAAACTCACGCGACCCGCGGACATCGCACGGGCACAACGTGAGATCCCCGTCCACCTGATGGTCTTTGACCTGCTTTACATAGACGGTGAGCGGCTGACGGGCCAGGACCTGTCTCAGCGCCGACGCCGGCTGGAGAGTGTGCTGCCTGCGGACAGCGAAGGCCGCATCCAGCTCTCGCCGCTGCTGGACCTCTCGCCCGCCCAGGCCCTGGCGAGCAGCTCGGAGCTGGGGCTTGAAGGGATCCTGGCCAAGAAGTCCGGCAGTCGATATGAGCCAGGCACGCGCAGCCCCGGCTGGATCAAAATCAGGCACCAACATGCCCAGGAAGTGGTGGTCGGCGGCTGGCGGCCGGGCAGGGGGCGGCGCGAAGGCGCCGTGGGTTCGCTGCTGGTGGGGATCCCCTACGGCCGTTCCCTCAAGTACGCCGGCCGGGTGGGCAGCGGTTTCAGTGACAACGAGCTGGCGGAGCTGACGGTGGAATTATCCCGTCTGCACCGTAAAACAACACCGTTCGACGACGTCCCGCGGGCGGACGCCGCGGATGCGACCTGGGTGACCCCGAAGCTGGTCGGTGAGGTGGAATATACGGAATGGACGGGCACCGGCCGACTCCGCCATCCGGTGTGGCGTGGCTGGCGGCTGGACAAGGACCCGAAGGACGTCGAACGCTCTCCCGGCTGACGATGCCGCACCCGTTGTAGACGAGCGCGGCCGCTGCAGCAGGTGCACTGGTCTTTTGGTGGTGCGGCCACGATGAGCTGATGCCGTAGCGGGTGCTCTGAGAACTAACAAAGAATGCCCGCTAGTGTTGGAGTATGAGTATTAATCCGGACCTCCAGGGCCGCAGCTACCCGGCGGGTCCGGTGTATGAGGTCGGCCGAGAAAAAATCCGCGAGTTCGCGCTGGCGGTCAAGGCAACGCATCCAGCACACTTTGACGTTGCAGCGGCCCGGGAACTCGGCCATGCCGATCTGCTGGCACCTCCGACCTTCGCCATCATTGTGGCGCAGCGTGCCGACGCACGGTTGATCGAGGATCCCACCTCGGGCATTGACTTTTCCCGCGTGGTGCATGCCGAACAGCGCTTCACCCATCACCGGCCGATCGTGGCCGGGGACAAACTGGTGGCGGCCCTGCACGTTGACGCTGTCCGCGCGATGGGCGGCGGAGCCATGATCAGCACTCGGGCGGAAATCACCAGCAGCGACGGAGATCCGGTGGCTACGACGAGATCGGCCATCCTGGTCCGGGGAGAGGGGCAGTAATGAATTTTTCATCGCTCTCCATTGGCCAGGAAATTGGCTCCCGCACGATCAGCGTCAGCAGAGCCGATCTGGTCCGCTACGCCGGAGCCTCCGGGGATTTCAACCCCATTCACTTCAACGAGCGCGTTGCCCGGGACGTCGAGCTGCCCGGCGTGATCGCGCACGGTATGTTCACCATGGGCGCCGCAGTCCAGCTGGTGACGGACTGGGCAGGGGATCCGGGCGCCGTGCTGGACTACCAGACCCGGTTCACCCGGCCGGTTCCGGTACCGGACACGGACGCCGGAGCCCAAATCGCCGTCGTCGGCGTTATCGGTGCCCTCGATGCGGAGCAGTCGACCGCACGGGTGGACCTGACGGTGAGCAGCGGCGGCCAAAAAGTCCTCGTCAAGGCACAGGCAGTGGTCAAGGTGGCGTGAGGGACGTTTCACCGCAGGAGTCTCCGTCGCACGATTTCCAGCGCCATATCCCGCCGCGCGCGGTCATGCACTGGCGCAACGCCGTGGTGGTGGCCTACGCGGCGTCCGGGCTGGCCTTTGCATCCTGGGTGGCACGCATCCCTGCTATTCGGGACAGCCTCCACCTGACTCCCGGCAGCGTCGGGCTGCTGCTGTTGTGCATGACCGTTGGCTCTTTCGCCTCGGTGACCGTTTCCGGCTTGGTGGTGTTGCGGCTGGGGTCCCGGCGGACCATTAAGGCCGGCAGTGCAGTGCTCGGAACCGGTATGCTGCTGGCCGGCTTTGGAGCCACGGTTCTCGGTAGCGTTGCTGCCGTGGGGGCGGGTCTGGCGGTGATCGGGTTGGGCACTGCGTCGTGGAATACGGCCTCCAATGTCGAAGGCGCGGCGGTGGAACGTGCGCTCAAACGGCACATTATGCCGCGGCTGCACGGATCGTTCAGCGCCGGGACAGTGGCGGGGGCCGGGCTCAGCGCGCTCGCCGCGGGCCTGCAGGTGCCGGTCCTGTGGCACTTCCTGGCCACCGCCGTCGTGGTCGTGGCCTCCGTGTGGGCCGGCTCCCGGTTCTTTCGCGCAGACGCGTGGATCCCGACTGTTAACTACGCGGAAGCGGCGTCGGTCCTTTCGGACGGTATCCCGGGCAGCCAATCGGACATCAACATCGACCCGGCCACCGGGCCAATCACACTCGTGCCGGCGGGCACCCCGACGTCCACGCCCGCCGCCGGCAACCCAAAGGTGCTGGACGGCCGACGGCGCGTCGCCGCGGCATGGCGCGAACGCCGAACCCTGCTGATCGGGCTGCTGGTCCTCGGGCTAACCCTGGCCGAAGGGTCGGCGGGAGACTGGGTCGCACTGGCTCTTGCCGACGGCTACGGGGCGACGAACGCGACGGGCGCGTTGGGATACGGCATATTTGTCACCGCCATGATGCTGGGCCGGTTCGCCGGGACGATTGTGCTGGATCGGTGGGGCCGGGTCGCCGTGTTGCGCGTCTGCGCCGCGCTCGCCTTTGCCGGTCTCGCCCTGTTCGTGTTTGCACCGTCGCAGCAGCTGGCCATGCTTGCGCTGGTGGTCTGGGGACTCGGCGCCTCACTGGGCTTTCCGGTGGGAATGTCCGCGGCAGCCGATGACCCCGAGAAGGCTGCCGCCCGAGTATCCGTTGTCTCCACCATCGGCTATGGTGCGTTCTTGTGCGGTCCACCGCTGCTGGGTCTGCTGGCCGAGCATGTGGGCGTCCTGCACTCGCTGCTGGCCGTGCTGGTGCTGCTGGCCGTGAGTTTCTTCCTCACCCCCGTCGTGCGCAGGCCCGAACCGGCGCAGGCATCCGCCACGGTCCGAGGCGGATAGGCTGGACGCGTGACACCTTTGACTGAGCAGAAGCTTCTGAGCTCACTGACGACACTTGGTACCGGCGGTGCGGCAGGGTCGCTGACCGAGGCCTTTTCGGAACAGGACATTATCGATTCAGTCCGCAAAGCCGACGACGACGGCGAGGCGCTGCTGATCGTCGGCGGCGGCTCGAATCTGGTGATCGCCGATGACGGTTTCCCCGGAACGGTCCTGCGCATTGCCAGCAGCGGGTATACAGTGGCGTCCGAGGACAGCTGCGGCGGCGTGTCCGTCGTCGTCCAGGCCGGCCACAATTTTGACGAGCTGGTCCACACCGCCGTACTGCACGCGTGGAGCGGGATCGAGGCTCTTTCCGGGATTCCCGGACTCACCGGTGCCACCCCGGTGCAGAACGTGGGTGCGTATGGGGAAGACGTGTCACAGACCATCGCCTCCGTCCGGGTCTGGGACCGGCTGCGGAACGCGGTCCAGACGTTCACACACGCGGAGCTGAAGTTCGGCTACCGGGATTCCATTCTTAAACAAAGTACGACGGCGGGATCCCCGCGTTACGTCGTTTTGACCGTTGAGTTTCAGCTGGCATTGGGCCAGATGAGTGCTCCCATCAGGTATACCGAGCTGGCCCGGGTGCTCGGTGTGGAGGTCGGCAAACGGGCCTACTCGCTGGACGTCCGGCGCGAGGTGCTGGCGCTGCGGGCAGGCAAAGGCATGGTCCTGGATGCCGGTGACCGCGATACCTGGTCAACGGGCTCGTTTTTCACCAATCCCCTGGTCACGGTGGACGTGGCCCGCCTGCTGCCGGCTGATGCACCGAAATATCCCGCGCCGGATGCCGGTTTGGTGAAACTCAGCGCCGCCTGGCTGATTGACCGGTCGGGGTTTACCAAAGGTTTCGGGCTGGAACCGGGCAGCGTTTCGGACGGACGCGCCGCCCTGTCCACCAAACACACCCTCGCCATCACCAACCGTGGGACTGCCCGCACGCAGGATGTGCTGGCCGTGGCCAGGGCTGTCCGGGCGGGCGTGGCGGCGAAGTTCGGCATTACGTTGGAGCCCGAGCCGCTGTTGATCGGCTGCTCGCTCTAGAAACCCGGCTGCTGCAGCCCACCCCGTACTCCCGTAGGGGCCCGAGACGGTTCCGGCGGGTGATGTGCACGCCGGTACCGGCTCCGTAGTGTGAAGGAAGATCAGGAAATACATCTTCGAAGGGTCATTCACATGTCATCTGCCACCGTTGAAAGTCCGGTACGGTCCCCGCGGGCTGCCCGGCCGGCAAGGGACCGCCATGTCACTGACTTTATTGCCTTAGCGGAGGAGGTCCGTGCCGCAGGTCTGATGAAGCGGGACATCTCCTGGTACGCCTGGCGGATGATCCGCCTTGGCCTCGGCTTCGCCGGCACGGGCGTGATGTTTGTGCTGCTGGGGCAGAGCTGGTGGCAGCTGTTAACGGCCGTTATCTTCTCCTTCCTGCTGGGGCAGGCGGGCTTTCTGGCCCACGACGCCGCGCACCGCCAGATCTTCGCCTCCGCCAAGAAAAACGAATGGACCGGAAGGATCGTCGGGAATCTATTTGTCGGGCTCAGCTACGGCTGGTGGATGAATAAGCACGGCAAGCACCATGCGAACCCGAACAAGATCGGCAAGGACGATGACATCGCCACCGGGGCCGTCATCTTCAATCCGGAGGATGCGGCCCAGCGCAAGGGCTTCGGTAAGTGGTTTGCTGCCCATCAGGGCACGTTCTTCTTCCCGCTGCTGACGCTGGTGGCCCTGGACCTGCACATGTCGGCCATCCGCCGGGTGTTCAACAAAAACGAAATAGTGCCCGCCCGTAAGGCCGAAATCGCGCTGCTGGCCGTTCGACTGATCGGTGTGCCGGTTGCCGCGTTCTTCGTGATGGGACCGTGGATCGCGCTGGCCTTCATGGTGGTGCACCTGGCCACCTTCGGCGTCTATTTCGGTGGCTCCTTCGCGCCGAACCACAAGGGGATGCCGCTGGTTCCCAAGGACGTCAAGATTGACTTTATGCGCCGCCAGACGCTGATGAGCCGCAACATTTCCGGCGGCTGGTGGGTGGACAAGGGCATGGGGGGCCTGAATTACCAGATTGAGCATCACCTCTTCCCCACCATGTCCTCGAAGAATCTGAAGCTGGTGCAGCCGATGGTCCGGCAGTACTGCGCCGAGCGCAACATCAATTACACGGAAACCACGCTGGGTCAGTCGTACATGATCGTAATGAAGTACCTGAACCGGGTGGGCCTGGGTCAGCGCGATCCGTTCGAGTGCCCGATCACCGCGAACATGCGCTCCGCCCGCTAGCAAACCGCCACCCAACGCGCCGCTCTTTTCAAATCTGAGGTGCCCGCGATGGGGCCGTTTCCCCCAAACGGCCCCATCGCAGGCACCTCAGATTCGCGTTTAAGCGGTGCGGGCTATGATGCAACAGATGACGCAAGGTCCAACGCACCGCGTGCCGCGGGTAGCGCCGGCCATGCTCGCCCGGCTCAGGCTCTCCGGCCAGCGGTTGGTCGGCAGTTCCTTTGATACGCCGCTCGAGGCGGTGCGGTGGATGACGGCCATGCAGGGGCAGGATCTCCCCGGAGCTCTTTGGTCCGTGGGGCTGCGGGTCCCCGGTTCCACCTTGACGGATGTCCGGGCCGCGCTGGACTCCGGCGCCGTTGTCCGCTCCTGGCCGATGCGGGGGACCCTGCATCTGTGTGCGGCGGAGGACCTTGGCTGGATTTTGGCCTTGACGTCCGAGCGGATGATTGCCGGGATGGCCGGGCGGCACCGTCAATTGGAAATTACGACGGCGGATCTCGAGACAGCGCGCAACGCCGCGCTTGCGCTGTTCGCGGCCAACCAAGCATTGCCGGGCTGCGTGTCGGCGGTTACCGCTACACCTCCCACCTCCGCTTCCCGCGACGAAATCCTCGCCGCGTTCCGGCGTGCGGGCCAACCGACAGAAAACCAGCGCGGCATCCACCTTCTGTGGCTGCTGAGCCTGACCGGCACATTGGTGCAGGGGCCAAGTGACGGCAAAGGGCAGAAATTCGTGCTGCTGGACAGTTGGGTACGTCATCCGCGTGTCCTGGAGCGGGACGAAGGGTTGGCCGAACTGGTATTGCGGTATTTCAACAGTCATGGTCCCGCCACTGTCAAGGACTTCTGCTGGTGGACGAAGCTACCGCTCAAAGATGCCACGGCCGGCCTGGACAGGGTGAAGAATCAGCTCCTGCCCATGGACGTCGATGGTTCTCACTACTGGATGTCACGGGAAACGGCGGATCTGATCACCGGAAGGGATCTGCGGCCAGGCCGCGAGCTTCCGGGAACGCGTTCGGTGCTCCTCTTGCCGGGCTTCGACGAGCTCCTGCTCGGGTATACGGACCGCAGTGCGGCTCTGGGCGCGGAGCATGCCGCGTTCATCGTGCCGGGCAATAACGGGATGTTCAAGCCCACCGTTGTCACCGGCGGCACAGTGGCGGGAACGTGGCGCAGGGCCCGGCGCCCGGGCGAGAGCTTAGGTCCGCCCAACGTCGTCGAAGCCTCCCTGTTCCATGACCTCTCGCCGGCTCAGCAGCGGGCCTATGCCAAAGCCACGGCCGGCTACGCCCGTTTTCTCTCCCCGGCGGACATCTGAGGACGGGGCCGGGCCGCGAAAGTCGGCGCCGCCTGCTCCGTGAAACCGGGGCATGCCCGCGGCGAAGGGGCTCGCCCGCTCCGTGAAACCGGGGCTGGGCCGCGGCTAAGGGGCTCGCCCGCGAGGAAGGGGCGGCGCGTCATCGTTTTCGTGGGGCAGCCCCTTCGTCAGGGCGAGGTGCGGGCGGGGGACCACCCGGGCAGCGGAGCGCTGGCCGTTGGCTAAAGCTTCCCGGTGGCGATGTTCAGCATGCGGCGAAGCGGCTCGGCGGCCCCCCAGAGGAGCTGATCGCCTACCGTGAACGCACTGATGTACTGCGGGCCCATCTCCAACTTGCGGATACGCCCCACCGGGATGTCCAGTGTTCCGGAAGCAGCCACCGGGGTGAGGCCGTGCATGGACGCTTCCTTGGTGTTGGGAATGACCTTGACCCACTGATTGTCAGCGCCGATGAGGGACTCAATCTCGGACACCGGGAGGTCCTCGCGCAGCTTCAGCGTCAGGGCCTGGGAATGTGAGCGCATGGCGCCAATCCTGATGCACAGTCCGTCCATCAGGACCCGATTC
This sequence comes from Actinomycetales bacterium, assembly GCA_038242035.1. Classification (GTDB taxonomy): domain Bacteria; phylum Actinomycetota; class Actinomycetes; order Actinomycetales; family Micrococcaceae; genus Arthrobacter_M. Next base: position 45,180 of record JBBSSN010000001.1, on the reverse strand, counting down.
TCAGCGCCAGTACCCAGGATCTTGTTCGTTTCCGCGCCGTTCTTCCATTCCTCCTTGGATTGGCCATTGCCCATGTCCGCATCGATCCAGGGGATCAGAGACCCGGCCAGCGGCACCCCGAATTGGGAAGAATCGAGCTGCGGGTTCTGCTGCTCGGCCAGCACGGCCCGGTCAATGTCCAGTATCGCCGACGAGGAGTTCTGCAGCTCGGATGACACAGCCCCCTGCAGCGCACCGAACTGGTTGAGTAGTTCACGCATATGCCGGGCGCCCCCACCGGAAGCGGCCTGATAGGTCATCGAGGTGCCCCACTGAACCAAGCCGTTACGGAAAAGGCCGCCGAGTCCCATCAGCATGCAGGAAACGGTGCAGTTCCCGCCAATGAAGTCACGGACGCCGCCGGCCAGCCCCGTATCGATGGCTTCCCGGTTCACCGGATCAAGCACAACGATCGAATCGTCCTCCATCCGTAGCGTCGAGGCTGCGTCGATCCACAGCCCATCCCAGCCGGCCGCGCGCAACCGAGAGTGGACGTCTGAGGTATAGCCGCCGCCCTGCGCCGTGACAATGATCGGTAATTTGGCCAGTGTCTGGGTATCGTACGCGTCCGCCAGCGGCCCGGCGCCGTCGGCGAACGCCGGAACGGGGCCTCCCGCATTGGAAGTGGAGAAGAACACGGGATCAAGGCCGGCAAAATCGCCCTCGTCCTGCATGCGCTGCATCAGAACGGACCCAACCATGCCGCGCCATCCCACGAAACCTACACTTTGCGTCATGACTTAAGTTTAGACGAGCCAACAGCGGGCCGACGTCTTCATTACGTCACGCCGCAGCGCTGCCGGTCGCCGTCGTCGTAAATGCCTTGCCGCGCGTCTCCTTGGTGAAGGACATCAACACCACGATGATAATCGCCACCGCGCCCGCCACCACGGCCATGGCCAGGCCGTAATTGCCTCCCGTGGCGGACGCGATCAGCGCTTGGATGGTCGCGTTGCCGGCGGCAATGACATTGCCCAATTGGTAGACGAACCCCGGCAGCACGGCCCGCGTTCCCTCCGGGACCAGCTCATTGAGATAAGCCGGGATGACGCCCCACGCACCCTGGACCATGAACTGGATGAGGAACGCGCCAACGCCGAGCCAAATCGAACCGGAGGCAAAGGCCCACAGCGGGATGCACGGCAGGGACAGGGCCGCAAAAATGATGATGATTCGTTTGCGGCCATAGCGTTCGGACAGCGTTCCGGCCAGCAGGCCGCCAAAGATAGCGGCAATATTGTAGCAAATGGCAATGATACTTACCGTGCCCGCGTCAAAGCCGTGTTGGATCTTCAGGAAGGTCGGGTAGAGATCCTGCGTCCCGTGACTGAAGAAGTTGAAGGCCGCCATCAGCACCACGGCGAACAGCAGAATCTTCCAGTTCCCCCGCACAGCGCCCCAGAAGCTGAATTCGGATTTAGCCCTTGTATTCCCGCGGGTCGCCAGCCAGACCGGGGATTCATCGACCTTAAAGAAGATGTACACCGCCAGCAGCAGCGGTGCCGCGCCGAGGGCAAACATCCCGCGCCAGCCAATCACATCGATGAAGAGGCCGTAAACGACGGCAGCGATCAGGTATCCCAGGGGATAACCGGCCTGAAAAAGACCGGAAATAAAACCGCGGGCGTGCCGTGGGATGCTCTCCATGGTCAGGGCCGAGGCGACGCCCCATACGCCGCCCATGGCGAGCCCGTAGACAATCCGGAGCACAAAGAAAGTGCCGAAGTCCGGAGCCAGTGCACTGGCTATTTCGATCAGCGAAAAGATGACGATGTTGATCATCAGTACCGGTTTCCGGCCGAACTTCTCCGCCAGAGGACCGAAAATCAGTGCGCCAATCGGCCGGACGACCAGGGTGACGGTGATCGCCAGGGTGGCAGCGACGATGGTGATGCCAAACTCTTTGGCCATGTTCGTGAGCACAAAAACCAGGACAAAGTAGTCGAAGGCGTCCAGCGTCCAACTGCCCACCCCGGCGAAAACGGTGTTTCGCTGGGTGGAGGTCCAGGCTTCCTTCGGAGTCCTGGCCGTCGACGCCCCCTTCGAGGCATGCGGTACGGGGTCATGCGGTACAGGGTCATTCGGTAAAGGGGACATCTGCCATCACCTTCCCAGCGAAGTGCCGACCTGCTCACAAATACGTGATCCGGCAGCCTGGCAATGGCTGGGGGTGCGCCAATCGTGGCAGCTGGGGTATCTGTTGGCCCCATCTGGCACTTTTCCAGCCGAGGTCGTGGGTGTCAAGGCCTACCGCAGAGCTCTCAGACGTCCTCGGAGGTGAACTCGGAGCTGCCCTTTGCCCAAAGTGTGTAGCGGTACCGTGTCCCGTTTTTCCCGGTATGCCAGCCCTCCACCGGCGACCCACCGCGGAAGGTCCACTCCGGGCCAAGCTGGGGTGCGCCGGTATCACCCCCGGTATCGGAATCGATCACGGTAATCGCCGCGACGTTGGCATGCTCGAGCGCCTGCGCGTACACCCGGCCGCCGCCGATGATCCAGACCTCGTTGCCGCCGGGACTGAACTGCGCCTCCACCAGAGCGTCCTCAAGGGAATGGACGACGACGGCGCCCGCGGCTTCCGGCGTGTCTGCCCAGTCCTGCTGCCTGGTGATCACGATGTTCGTCCGCTCCGGCAGCGGGCGGAACTTTGGCGGAAAGGATTCCCAGGTGCGCCGCCCCATGACGACGGGATGACCGGTGGTGACGCGTTTGAAGTGCGCCATGTCTTCCGGCACGCGCCACGGCATGCCGCCGTCCTTGCCGATGACACCCTGGCGGGTCTGCGCCCAGATCATGCCGACGATCGGCTCGGTGAAGCGGTAGAGCTCGAGCGCCTCGGGCTGGGTGCCGGTACTGCCGGTAATGCCGGTGTTACCGACCCCGGTACCTGCTGTTTCTTCGGCCGGGATGGGTCCGCCGGTGCGGAAACGGCCGGGATTCATACCGCGATCGGAGCCTTGATAGCGGCATGGTGCTGGTAATTGATCAGCTCAAAATCCTCAAGATCGTAATCGAACATCGTCTCCGGACGGCGCGTGATCCGCAGCTGCGGATAAGGATACGGCTCACGGCCCAACTGCTCGGTGACCTGATCGACGTGGTCATTGTAGATATGCACATCGCCCCCGGTCCAGATGAACTCGCCGGGCTCCAGGCCCGTCTGCTGCGCAACCATCAGAGTCAGCAGTGCATAGGAGGCAATGTTGAACGGAACCCCTAAAAAGGTATCCGCGCTGCGCTGATAGAGCTGGCAGCTCAGCTTTCCCGGGCCTGCCTCGGGGCCGTCCGGGTGCGGCTGGACATAAAACTGAAAAAAGGCATGGCACGGTGGAAGTGCCATATTCTTCAGCTCGGCGACATTCCAGGCGCTGACGATGTGCCGGCGGGAATCGGGATTGCTCTTCAACCCCTCGACCAGCTCGGCGATCTGATCGATGTGGCCGCCGTCCGGGGTGGGCCAGGAGCGCCATTGGACGCCGTACACCGGCCCCAGCTCGCCGTCGTCGTCCGCCCATTCGTTCCAGATCTTAACGCCGCGCTCCTGCAGCCACTTGACGTTGGAATCGCCGCGCAGGAACCACAGCAGCTCCAGGGCGACGGACTTGAAGTGCACGCGCTTGGTGGTGATCAGCGGGAAGCCTTCGCTCAGATCGAAGCGCAGCTGGCGGCCGAAAACGCTGCGCGTGCCGGTGCCGGTGCGGTCCGGTTTGGCGGCGCCGTTTGCCATCACATCACGCAGCAGGTCTTCATACGGGGAAGGAATTCTCACGTGCGTTAGTCTAGCCGGATGTACTGGCGACGACGACGGCGGTGACCACCCCGGCGAGGATGAGCAGGAGCATCGCCAGCGTAATGGCCTTCCCGGCCGGACGGCCCCAATTGATGGTCCAGCCGATGCCGGCGCGTTTGGGGACCAGCAGGGACGGATCGTCGGGATTGTTGTAGATCAGGCCGGCCATCCACAGCGAGTCATCGTCCGGGTGCTGCGGGTGGGTTTGTCGCTCTGCGCCGGTGTGCCCGCCTGTTGGCCCGTCCCCGCCCTGCGCGGGTCCGGCAACGTCGCGCCGGTAGCTGCGCCAGCAATACCAGCCGCCAAGAATCGATGGAAGGAAAAAGGCGATGAGCGGCAGATAGCCCGGAATGTAGGACGTGGAGCCGACTCCGGAGGACCACGTCATCACGGCCGCCACCGCGAAAGCCGCACTCAGACTGCAGGCGATAATACCCAGCAGAAGCTGGCTGGCCTTCAGCTGGGCCACGCCTTGCCGGTGTGCCTGCTCGGGGGTAAAGCCGTAGCGGCTTTTTAACGGTGCCCTGCTAATGCCCCAGCCGGTCGCCAGCAGAAGCGCCAGCATGCCCGCACCGAAGAAGACGGCGAAAAAGACCGAGCCGACGGATTTGTCCATGTAGCCGTTCGGTTTACCGTTCCCGCCCCAATGGGTGGCGAAACGGGCCGGGATGTCGGGATAGATGGCCATGCCGTAGATCAGCACGGCCAGCAGAATGCCGAAGCCGGCAATGTACCAGCCAAACGCCGGCCCGCGCCTGGTGATTTCGCTCTGCTCCACAACTTCCCCTTGCTGTTGAACGTCCATGCGGGCATCCGAGGTGCCCGCATGGACCGTTGCGCGATTCTCCCCGTCAGCGGCAGTTCAGATCCGGAAAATGGCTAGTCCTCGAACGGCTTGTACCGCTCCACGGAAACAACGCGCGGCTGTTCCCTGCCGCTGACCTGGCAGATGATGACCTCGCCGGGTGCCAAAAACGGGTCCGACGCCGGCAGGGCAGCCGCCAGCCCGGTGGGCATGTGGCCGGCCAACTGTGCCAGGACGGTGGGCAAGGCCGGCCGGTGGGTGCAGAGGACCACCGGCCGCGCCTTGTCAAAGAGACGGTCGACGACGGCGGCCGTCTTGTCCGGCTGGCGCGCATGTTTGGCTTCGGTCAGGGACGCAAAGACCTTTACCTTGGCGTTGGTCGCCTTGACGTAGGGGGACATCGTGGCCACGCACCGCAGCCATGGGCTGGTCGCCACCTTGTTCGGCCGCCAGGCCATGAGCAGTCGGCTCAAGGCCAGCGCCTGCCGTACTCCCGTCGCGGCCAACGGACGGTCCCCTTCGGCGAGTGTCCAGGCCGAGCGGGGTTTCGCCTTGGCATGGCGCACCACCAGCAACGGCCAGGTTTCCAGCTCGGCCCGGTCATGTGCGCGGACCAGGGCTTCGAGAGGAGCTATGTCCGTGGGGTTGGTCAGCAGTTCCTTGGCGCGCTGCGGAGAACACCAGAGGAAGCTGTCCACTTCGTTGCCATCCGGTGCGGGGTCCGCGTCGGGGACGTGGCTGGCCCAGTACCGCACTTCCTTGAGGCCGGAATTAACCCGGTAAACGGCGGCCGGCAGTGGTATGCCGAGCCGGATACGCAGGCCCACCTCCTCGCAGACTTCGCGCACAGCACATTCGGGCATCGTTTCGCCGTCGTCGAGCTTTCCCTTCGGCCACGACCAGTCGTCGTAGCGTGGCCGGTGGATCAGCAGCACTTCGAGGTGCTGCTTTTGCAGCCGCCAGCAGATGGCGCCGGCCGCCCGGACCGCAAACTCCTGGTTGCCGCCTGTTGGAGCGCCGCCGTCGCCCGCGGTGATGCCGCCCGCGGTAGCGCCGCTGGCGTTCGAATTGCGGTTCTTCATCATGTCAGCGTCGGCTGGCGGATCGCTGGCGTGACCTGCTGGCCAACAGCCAGGCCTGCACATCGGAGAGCGGCCGGCCGGATTCGTCCAGATGGAAACGGGTCCACAGTCCCTCGTTGTCCAGGTGCCAACTGGACGTTTCGGAATCCACGTAGCGGTCCAGCAGCGTGAGGACATAATTGATGTCTTCGGGGTTGCGCAGCTGGACAAGTGCCTCCACCCGGCGGTCCAGATTGCGGTGCATCATGTCTGCCGAGCCGATATAGACCACGGGGTCCCCGGCGTTGGCGAAGGTGAACACACGGGAATGTTCCAGGAACCGGCCCAGAATGGAGCGCACGGTGATGTTCTCACTGAGCCCCGGAACCCCCGGGCGCAACGAACAGATGCCGCGGACGATGACGTCCACCTGAACGCCGGCCTGTGAAGCCCGGTACAGTGAATCGATAATGGCCTCGTCCACTATTGAATTCACCTTGATCTGCACCTTGGCGGGCAGTCCGGCTTTTTTATTGGTGATTTCGCGTTCGATCCTGTCGATCAGGCCCGACCGCACGGATCGTGGTGCCACCAGCAGACGCTTGAACGTGGATTTCGGCGCATAGCCGGAGAGCTGGTTGAAGAGCTTTGTCAGATCTTCGCCCACCTGGTTGTCCGCCGTCAGCAGACCCAGGTCCTCATAGTAGCGGGCGGTGCGCGGGTGGTAGTTACCGGTGCCAATATGGCAGTACCGCCGCAATCCGTCGAGTTCCTGACGTACCACCAGAGATAGCTTGCAGTGGGTTTTCAGGCCCACGATTCCATACACCACATGGACGCCGGCCTGTTCGAGTTTGCGCGCCCAGGAAATGTTGGCCTGCTCGTCAAAGCGCGCCTTGATTTCCACCAGCGCCAGGACCTGTTTTCCGGCCTCCGCCGCGTCCACCAGGGCATCGACGATGGGGGAGTCCCCGGAGGTACGGTACAGGGTCTGCTTGATGGCCTGGACCTTGGGGTCCGCGGCCGCCTGTTCCAAAAATGCCTGCACGGAGGTGGAGAAGGAATCGTAGGGATGATGCAGCAGAATGTCCCGCCGGCGCATGGCAGCAAAGACATTCGCCGCCTTGGCCGTTTCGGATTCATTAAGGTAACGGGAAGTGTGCGCCACGTTTTTGGGGTAGCGCAGATCGGAGCGGTCAATACCGCCGATCACGGAGAGTCCACGCAGGTCCAGCGGGGCCGGAAGTGCATAGACCTCCGATTCCTCAACGTCGAGCTCGCGCACCAGCAGCGCCTGGACATTGGGATTGATGTCCGTAGCAACTTCCAGGCGGACCGGCGGCCCGAAGCGGCGGCGCAGCAGTTCCTTCTCCAGCGCCTGCAATAGGTTTTCCGCGTCGTCCTCTTCAACCTCAAGGTCCTCGTTGCGTGTGACCCGGAAAGTGTGGTGTTCGAGCACCTCCATGCCCGGGAAGAGTTGGTCAAGATGTTCGGAAATGACCTCTTCGAGCGGGATGAACCGTGCCACCCGCCCCGGGACCGTCCCTGCTCGAGGTCCGTCCACGGAAATGAGGCGCGGGAGCTGGTCCGGCACCTTGAGCCGGGCAAAAAGCTCCTTGTCACTGACCGGGTTACGTACCACTAAAGCCAGATTCAACGACAGGCCGGAGATGTAAGGGAACGGATGGGCCGGATCCACAGCCAGTGGCGTCAGGATGGGGAAGACCTTTTCCGCGAACATGGTGCTCAAGCGGGCCTTGGCGCCGTCGTCAAGCTCGGCCCAGTGGACCAAATGGATGCTTTCGGCAGCCAGGGCGGGCCGGATCTGATCGGCAAAGACATGCGCATGGCGGACATGGAGCTCATGCGCGGCGTCGCTGATCTGTTCCAGGACCTCGATCGGGCTCAGGCCCGCCGGCGAGGGGACGGCGAGTCCGGCCGCAATCCGCCGCTTAAGCCCGGCGACTCGCACCATGAAGAATTCGTCCAGATTGGACGCGAAGATGGACAGGAAGTTGACGCGCTCCAGCAGGTGCAGGTCCGGATCCTCCGCGAGCTCCAGGACGCGGGCGTTGAAGGCGAGCCAGCTTAACTCACGGTCCAGGAAACGCTCCGGTGTAACATCCCCGTCGGGGATCAGGCTCGGGGCGAATTCGGGGATGTCAATCCGGTCCTCCGTTGCCCGGGCCGCCTGCACCTCGGAAGAACCAAAGCGCTCGGGGAGCAAAATGGCCGCCGTGTTCAGCGCTCCAGCCGTGTCCGGTTTCATTATTTCTCCCCTAAAGCTTGATTCTTTCTCCTGCACCACTATAAGTTAGTCGCTGTTTTCGACGGCGTCGGGTTGGGGACCGTACATGACGTCGGCGTCCCACCGCGTGAATCCCAGGCTGCGGTAGAGCCCCACGGCAGCCTGGTTATCCGCATCCACATAAAGCATGATCGCGTTCAGCCCGCGGCTTTGCAGATGAGAGATACCGGCCAGCGTCAGTGCCCGGCCCAGGCCGGAACCTTGGGCCTGCGGCGTGACGCCGACGACGTAGACCTCCCCGATGGCCGGGAGCTGGCCGGATTGCGGATGCACCTTGGTCCAATGAAAGCCGAGGATTTCTCCTGCCGCATTAGTGGCCAGAAGGAAACCGGCCGGGTCAAACCATCCTTCGGCCATCCGCGCCCGTAGATCGGCAAGCGTCATGTCCCCCTGCTCGGGGTGGTGGGCAAACGCTGCCGCATTCGCCTTCAGCCAGGGAATCTCGTCCTGGCCGGGAATGAAAGACCGCAGTGAAATGCCTGCGGGCAGGGCTGATTGTGGGATCGGCTGCTGTTCGGCCCGTGCGCGGGTCAGGCGCATCCGCCACAGTTCACGCACCGCGGCCCAACCGTACCGGGCGGCCAGATCCGCGGCTGCCTCGTGATCCCCGTGCGACCAGGCCTTGAGCCCGGAAAGCCCTCGACCGGCTTTTAGCGTGTCCACCAAGAGGGCGCCGACGCCTTGATTGCGGTAGCTGGGATGCACCACAATCTCCAGCACTCCGGTATGGCCGTCCAGTACTACCACGGCCAAGCCGGCCAGATCGTCGCCGGTGGCAAGATCCGACTTTCCCTCCGGCGCGTAGGTCAACAACAGCAGCAGGGAATCGGCGTCAGCGTCCGGCGACGCAAGGTCCACGAGGGTCTGCTCGGACAGGGGAGGGTTGCCGTCGGAACCGAAGGCCGCGGCCACCAAAGTCCTGATGTCGCGCAGTGCTTCTGGTTCCGGGCGCCCGCTGATGGTCCGGACTGGCCAGCTGGCCGTCTTTCTCTCGCTCATGGACAAAGCCTAATGCCCGCAATACCGCCCGGCTGCCTGCTATGGAAGAAGTCAGCGTTTGTGAATTGCGGCGGAACTGATTTAGAGTAAAAACGTCAGCTTGGCGCGCGCCGATTCATCCGGCGCTCCGAGTCGAGGGGGATGCACCACCGGGGTGCCCGCGATACGTTCAACCCGTATGTCCTCCACTGTTGTTGATTCCCGCACTGTTGTTGATTCCCACACAGTAGTGAAGAGCCCGGCTGCGTGCCGTCAGGGCCTCATCGCTGAAGCGCCGTGAGTCCGGGGTATTCCTTGGCCGTATGCCTTAGCCATGCAGGGCCCTGTATGCCGCTTGGGCCGCAGGATGCAGCGGCAGTCCTGCCGTATTGACGAGCGATTCCGGACTCAGGAACTGGACCCCCAGGCTGGATCGCGGGATGAGTTCCTGGGCATGGTCCACCAGCAGGTCTACTGTCCTCTTCACCGTGCCGTCATCCAGACCGTTTTGGCACAGGAGCAGGTTTGCGACGCCCACGGTCCACACCGCCGGCGTACCTTCGTAACTGCCCTCAGGGATCAGCACCCGATCGTAGAAAGCGCCGTAACGCGTCCGCATTGCCGGAATCAATGCCGAGAGGTCAAGAAATCCGAGTTCGATTTCCTCGTTGGAGGCCGCGATGGCAGCCGTGGGCACGCCCCCGGACCAGAACAACGCATCCACCGACCCGCTCCCCAGCGCGTCTAGTCCGTCGTTAAGCCCGAGGTTCAGCACCGTGACCGTCATCTCGGTATTCGCGTTCTCTGTATTCGTAGTGCCGGTGTTCGTCGTGTCGGTGTTCGTAGTGTCGGTGACGTCACCGACAGAGGAGGCGCTGAGCCCGGCAGCTTCGATGAGGCGCGCGGTGGTCAGTGACGTGCCGGAACCCGGCTCGCCGATAGCCACCTTCCTGCCCGCAAGTTCGGTGAAGTCCCGGATGCCGCTGTTTTTCCGAACGACGCAGTGGACGTAGTTTTCGTACACCTTTCCCAAGGCAGCAAATTCCATCGTGGAGGCGTTGGCCACGGCGAGCCGTTGAGCGGCTGCGTCTGCCAACGCGACGGCAAAGGTGGCCCTGCCCGCTAAAAGATACTCCAGATTGTCCAGGCTGCCACCGGTTTTCAGCGCCGAGGCCTTGCCGGCCACGCCATGACGCTGTAAAGACTGGGCAAGCAGCGTCGAAAACTCAAGGTAGAAACCTCCCGGCTCGCCGCCTGCCACAGTGACCGCGCCGGGCCGGTCAGCCGCAGTGCAGGCAGTGAGAACCGGCAGAAGGACGCCGCCCAGCCCCGCGGCCAACGCGGCTTTGAGTGCGGTCCTTCGCGGGAGAAGGGCCCGGGCTGCAGTCACGTCAGTCATGCGTCGGAATCCTGATGCGCAGGGATTGCGGGACGGGGAAACTCGATCCGGGCGCGCAGACCGTGCGGTGACACGCCGGTCAGCAGGAGGCGGGCGCCGTTGGCCCCTGCAAGCTTGTCTACGATGGTCATGCCCAGGCCGTTGCCTCGAATCTGTCGATGCTGTGGGGACCGCCAGAACCTCGTAGTGGCCGCGGCCCTTTCGAGCGCTGAAAGTCCGGGACCGTCGTCCTCGATCGTCAGTGTCACCGCACCCGCGGTGCCGTGAATGGCAACTGAGATGTGGGCGCTGGGGGCGTACTTAATGGCGTTGGTGAGAAGCTCGCCAACCATATGGGCAAGTTCACCGTCGCTGCAGGCCAGTTGCAGCGGTGGATCGGGCTTCCTTCCCAGCACGATCGAGACCCCGGCCCGCAGCGCGGCAGGTCCGGCCCGTTCGATTTCCTCCTGAAGCACAGGGAAAGGATCGATCAGGACCTCATTCGCGCGGGAATCGGAGTCAAGTGCGCCTCGGGCAAAATCCTCGACGGCCCGGTGCTCGGCTGCCGCCAGCTTTAGCACGCCGTCCAGGATCTCTTCCACACGTTCAAGTTCGGTCAGTACCTCCGCTGCCGCGGCCTGTTCCCCGGTGGCCTGCAGGGTCAGCTGAAGTAAATCGATTCTCAACCGCAGTGCGCCCACTGGATTGCGTAACTGGTGGGACGTATCTGCGATCAGCTGGCGTTGGGAATCGATGCTTTTGCTAACGGTCCGCGCCATGGTGCTGAAGGAGCGGCTCAACTCCCGGAGCTCCGGCGGCCCGTCCTCCGGCAGCTGACCGGTCCTGCCCTTTGTCTCGAGTTCGGTCACCGCCGAATTAAGGCGCTGAACGGGGCGCAACACCCATCTGGTGACGCGTTCGGCGCTCAGCAGGAGTAAAGCGCCGAGTGCGAGCGCCGCAAGACCGACGACAAACCACTGTTCCCGCAGTTTCTGCCGGGCCGCGTCCAGGTTGACTTCCAGGACGGCCTCGCCAAGGACTTGGTTGGCGCTTCCGAAGGACCGGGAGACAACCACCGTGCCGGTTCCAAACGGCTCAAGCGGCGCGAGCGTGGTGTCGCTGAGGTTTAGGTTCGCCCTGTTTACTGCGTTCCGGACGTCCGCCCGTTCCTCGTTCAGGCCGCCGGAACGTAAGGTAGCCTGCTGGAGCCGGATCAGAACTCCCTCCCCGTATAGGGCCGAGTACCGATCCATCTCGCGCTGAAGCTGGCCGGAATCACCGTCCTGGGCAGTGTCGTAGGCCACCTGCGCGAACCGGTTGAGCGCGACAACGCGGTTGATCTGGAGCTCCTGCGTGAGTTCCCGGCTGGCGGACGTCAAGATTGCGTTGGAGACGATGACGACCATGAGTACGCACAGCAGGCTCAGGACGCCCAGAACGCGCAGTTTCACGCAGGATCCGCCTCAATCCGGTAGCCAACGCCGCGGACATTGACGATGAAGCCGGGCAGCTGAAGTTTTGCCCTGAGACCCGTCAGGTGCACGTCAAGGGATCTTGACGACGCGACAAAGGCATCACCCCACAGCGCGTCGAGGATTCGTTCCCGGGTTACTACCGAACCGGCCTGCCGGGCCAGGAGCGCCAGGAGATCGAACTCGGTGGCGGTTAGCGGCAAAGTCCGGGAACCGAGGGCCGCTACGCGTCGGTCCGGATCGACCTCGAGATCCCCCAACACGATGCGTCGTGGCCTATTGCCGTGGGGACGGCCTGCGCGTCTGGTGACAGCTTCGATGCGGGCGAGTAATTCGATCAGTTTTACCGGCTTGACCAGGTAGTCATCGGCCCCTGACCGCAGCCCAAGGACCACACTGCGCTCATCGTCGCGGGCGGTGAGGATGAGAATGGGGCACCGTGTGACCTGGCGGAGCTTACGCAGCACGTCGAGGCCATCGAGATCCGGCAGTCCCAGGTCCAGCAGAATGATCTCGAACCTGCGATGGGCCAGGAGCGCGTCAGCCCCACGGGACACACTGGTTGCCTTATGCCCGGCAGAGATGACAGCTGCGGAGAGCGCGGACGCCATAGCGTCGTCGTCCTCGACGATGAGCACTTCCATCCTTAGGTCCCTTTCGTTGACGGAACACTTGCATCCGGGCGTCCGCATTGGAGGTTACCCCGTCGCGCACGTTTTCGACGCATGCATAAGGTCCGGACTGAGCCTATTGCCGTCGATGACCGGGGCTGAAACCTAAGGAAGTGTTAGGAATTCCGTGCGGCGTTGGTTGTGCCGTGGATCACGAATAGCTTGGGTGAGGTCCTCGGCTTTTTCAAGGACCGTCAATTTCGAAGACGAAGACGAAGACGAAGACGAACCGTGGCAATGCTGCCACGGACAACCCCGAATGTAGGCCCGGAACTGTTACCGGTGGCAGCGCCACCAAGGAAGGCTCATCGATGAGCAACCAGTACGCCACGCCCCTGAGCGAGGCAGCCCAGACCCGCAAGGCGGTGGGCAACATCCTCAAGGGCTCAGCCGGCAACCTCGTGGAGTGGTACGACCTTTACACCTACACGGTGTTCGCAGCGTATTTCCAATCCCACTTCTTCAACTCCACGGACGATCTCCAGGCGGGTCTTGAAGCGATGGCCGTTTTCTCGACGTCGTTCCTGATGCGCCCGATCGGAGCCTGGTTCTTCGGCCGTTATGCCGACCGCAAGGGCCGCAAGGCCGCCCTCACGCTGAGCGTGACGCTGATGTCCGCGGGCTCCTTCGCCACCGCTATCCTGCCGACGCAGGATGCCATCGGCATCTGGGCGTTGATTCTGCTGGTCGCCATCCGGGTGCTGCAGGGTTTCTCCGTCGGCGGCGAATACGGCACCAGCGCCACCTACATGTCCGAGGCCGCGACGTCCAAGCGCCGCGGTTTCTTCTCCAGTTTCCAGTACGTCACGCTGATCGGCGGGCAGATGTTGGCTCTGCTGGTACTGGTCATCCTGCAGAATGCTATCCCGAAGGGAGACCTGACCGAGTGGGGCTGGCGCATCCCGTTCGCGATCGGTGGCGTCGCGGCGCTGGTGGTCCTGTGGCTACGGCGCTCGATGGAAGAAACGGTATCCGTGGAGCAGGTCGAGGCTGCCAAGGCACCCGTCGTGGCCGGCACAGCGCGGCCCGGCACCATGAAGCTGCTGCTCACGCAGCACTGGAAGCCGTTGCTGATCTGCATCGGCGTCACGCTCGGCGGAACGGTGGCGTTCTACACCTACACGAACTTCATCCTGAAGTTCATGAACGATACGTCAGGCATCGCCAAGACTGACACCTCGGTCATCAACTTCTGGGCGCTGTTTATCTTTATGCTGCTCCAGCCGGTCTACGGGATGATCTCCGACAAGGTGGGGCGCAAGCCGCTGCTGTTGTGGTTCGGTATCACCGGTGTTCTCTTCACCTGGCCGCTGCTCTCCGCCCTGGCCGGTACGAAGGATCCCTTGATCGCCTTCCTGCTCATGATGGGCGGTCTGCTGATCGTGGGCGGTTACACCTCGATCAATGCCCTCGTCAAGGCCGAACTGTTCCCCGCTTCCATTCGCGCGCTCGGCGTCGGGCTGGGTTACGCGATCGCCAACTCGCTCTTCGGCGGCACGGTTCCGCTGATCGGTGCAGCGCTGCAGAAGGTCGGTCAGGTGGACCTGTTCTTCACCTACGTGACCGTGGCGATCGGCATCTCGTTGCTGGTCTACATCTTCGCGCTGCGGAACAAAAAGGTCACGCACCTGGACCGCGAGCAGGGCGACGCCTGGTCGCTGGAACGCAAGGACGACGACGACGACAAGGGGGACAAGAACAGGGACCTTCTCAATGCCTAGCGTCTTCCAGAGGTGCGGAGGGTAAGAAGTGCGACGGCGGGCGGCCGGCTCCGCGGTGACCTCATGCCCCGGCGAGTTCGCCCGTCGGCATTCTATTCACGGTGAGCCGATAGCCGACATTGCGCACCGTGCCGATCAGGTTCTCATGGTCAGATCCGAGTTTCGCCCGCAGTCGGCGGACATGCACATCGACGGTCCGCGTCCCGCCGTAATAGTCATATCCCCATACCTCGTTGAGCAGCTGCGAGCGGGTGAAAACGCGGCCCGGATGTTGAGCCAGATACTTGAGCAGCTCAAACTCCTTGTAGGTGAGGTTCAGTACGTCCCCATTGACCCGGGCGGTGTAGCTGCTTTCATCGATGACCACGCCGGCGGCACGGGTTTCGGCGGGGACGTTTTCATCTGCCGGTGCAGTCCCTGCCATGGCCAGCCGAAGTCTCGCCTCGACTTCGGCTGGGCCGGCGGAATCGAGCACAATATCGTCCGCGGCCCAGGTCGCGGAAATTGCGGCCATGCCGCCCTCGGTGAGAATAAGGATCAGCGGCGCCCCAAGACCGGTGGCCCGCAGCAGCGCAGTCAGGGACCGTGAGCCCGACAGGTCCTTACGTGCATCGAGCATGATGACGTCGCAGGGTTCGGCATCCAGCAGGGCTGTGGGAAGGGCGGGCAGGATATGCACCCGGTGGCTGAGCAATTCAAGGGCAGGCAGAATATCCACCGACGATCCGGTGCTGTTGGTTAATAACAGAATCTGCGACATGCTTCCTCCACTGAGCATTGCGCGCGTCATCGGGCGTTTTCCGCACCGAACAAGCGAATGGTGCGGCACAAGATGATTTTTATTGTACGGGCAACGCACGCGAGGGCGGTCAGCTGCACAGAATGCGACCCGGATCGCACAGAGGGCTCCGGTATAGGGCAGGATTGGATTGTGAATACGAACGGCGTGGGCGCGAATGGCACGAATGGGAAAAGCATAAACGGGACAAGCCGGTGAAGTCCTGGACCATAAGCATCGCCGGTGTGGTGGCCCTTGCCGTCATTATCGCCGGTTCTTACGGATCGCTCGGCGTCTCTCTCTCGACCGGAATCGTGCTCTCCGCCGTTCTGGGCATCGGCTGGCCGCATTATCTGGGGATCCCCGCCAAGAAGACGCTGGGATGCGTGATTGCGCTCACGGGCGTGTGTGCTGCCTTAACCGCCGCGTTTACTCCTGGGCCCGGCTACCTCAGATGGCTTCCGGTCTTTCTGGCCGTCGGTGTTGGAGCCGTGTTCGTGGTCCAGCTGGTCCGCGGGACGGGACAGAGCCACCGATTGGAATCAACCCTTGGTGCCAGCGCCGGGGTGCTGCTGGCAGGTCTGGGATCCGGCTGGATCGCTTCGCATCGGTTCACGGGGGAAACGGCCATGACACTCATTGCCGGTGTCAGCGCGCTCGTTGCGTTGCTGATCGGGATGATCCGCTGGCCCGATCGGGTGATCGCACCGCTGGCCATAATACTGGCAGCCCTTGCCGGCCCCTTGGCAGCGCTGCTGTTTTCAGACATCCACATTATGCAGGCCGCCATCATTGGTGCGGTCATTGCCGCGGTGCTGATGAGCTTCCGCAGACTGGGGACTGCGGCCGGGCGGCCGCGGAACGTTCAGGGGGCCATTGCGATGGGGATTGCGCCGCTGGGTGCCCTCGGAGCCCTGGTGTATTTCATCGACAAGCTGCTGATAACGTAGCGCGCAAAACTTCACGATAGGATGGCGTCATGTCGACACTGGGTTTGGAAATCTTCTTTATTTGTCTGCTGGTTGTCGCCGGCGTGTCCATGGCGTGGTTCGCTTTTCTGGTGATCTGGCGGCTTTTCAAGGGCCAGCAGTAGGGA
This sequence comes from Actinomycetales bacterium, assembly GCA_038242035.1. Lineage (GTDB taxonomy): Bacteria > Actinomycetota > Actinomycetes > Actinomycetales > Micrococcaceae > Arthrobacter_M. The sequence continues at coordinate 29,083 of JBBSSN010000001.1, read as the reverse complement.
ATACGCGCGATGCCGATCGAGATTCCTACCGACCTTACCCCGGAGCTGGTGCCGCTTTCCTGGCTCATGGGGCAGTGGCGGGGCAGCGGCCGTCTCGGTGCCGGGGAGGCAGATTCGGCACATTTTTCCCAGCTGGTGACGTTTGAAACCAACGGCCTGCCCTATCTGCAGTACACCGCCCGCAGCTGGCTCACCGACGAAGACGGCATGGAGCTGCGGCCGCTTTCGGTCGAGACCGGTTTTTGGTCCATGGACCGGGCGCTTAACGATGCCGACGGCGGTCCCGGCTTGATTCCGGCGGACATCGTCCCCGCACTGACGACCGCGGACGAGGTGGAGAAGCTGCGCAACGCGGACGGCGGCTTTGACATCGTGGTGAACATGATTCATCCCGGTGGAATCGCCGAACTCTACTATGGCCAAATCAAAGGACCGCAGGTCCATTTGGCCACTGACGCCGTTCTGCGCGGCGCCGGCTCCAAGGACTACACGGCAGCCAGCAGAATGTTCGGGCTGGTCAACGGCGAACTGTTCTGGCGCTGGGACGTGGCCGCGCAGGGCAAAGCCATGGCGGCGCATGCCTCGGCAATTCTGCAGCGGGTGGCTTAGCCCCACGCTGCAGCAACCATACGTCGGCACCGGCAGGAATACCGTCCCGCGAAAAGGCGTTGCATCAGCATGACGTATAACAGCACACTCTTGCGGCGCCCGGGTGCCGTTGCGGCCGGTGGCTTGGATGCCGGGGTCGCCGCCCACTACGGTGACCCTTTTCGGGAACAACGCCTGCTGGCCGGCACCAACGGCGCCGTGCAGGGCCAGATCCTGGCCGCCGTCGTCGACCTTTCGCACCGCGGGGTCGTCACGGTCTCCGGCACGGACCGCTTGAGCTGGCTCACCACGTTGTCCTCCCAGCAGCTGACGGGCCTGGTTCCGGGGACCAGTACAGAGCTGTTGCTGCTGAGCATCCACGGCAGAATCGAGTATGACGCGCGGGTGCTCGACGACGGCGGGACCACCTGGCTCATCGTGGAAGCGGCAGAAGCCGCGCCGTTGGCTGACTGGCTGACCGGCATGAAATTCATGCTGCGCGTGGAAGTGGCGGATGTATCGGCGAAGTGGGCCGTGCTGGGGTCGGTTCATCCGGTGCCGGAATTCAGCGGCCGGCTCTGCTGGCAGGATCCCTGGCCGCACATCGCCCCCGGGGGCTTCGCCTACACCGCGGTGCCGGAGGAGTCCCATCCGGGCCTTGACCGCAGCTGGTTTGAATATCTGATTCCGCTGGCAGAACTCGATACTGCCGTGGGCGAGCGGCCGCTTGCCGGGGTGTGGGCTGCGGAGGCGCTGCGGGTCGCCGCCTGGCGGCCGCGGCTCGGGGCCGAGACGGATGAGAAGACGATTCCGCACGAGCTGGATTTGCTGCGCACGGCCGTGCATTTGTCCAAGGGCTGCTACAAGGGCCAGGAAACGGTGGCCCGGGTCCATAACCTTGGGCATCCGCCCCGCCGCCTGGTGTTCCTGCAGCTGGATGGCTCGCAGCACACGCTGCCGGCCGCCGGCAGCCCGGTGCAGGCGGATGGACGACAGGTGGGCACGGTGACCTCCGTGGCCCAACACTTCGAGATGGGGCCGATTGCGCTCGCTGTGATCAAGCGCAATGTGGATCCCGCTGCGGAACTGACGGTCTGCGATGCGGATGAAAACTATGTCGCGCTGCAGGAGATAATCGTCGCCCCGGATGCCGGGCAGGTTGTCGGCCGGCAGAGCGGATTCCTTCGGGCGCCCCGCTAATCAACGGCGGATCCGCTGCGTGTTTAGCAGTGGATTGGTCCGCACGTCTGTTGGTGAACGCCGCGGGAATCGGCCGGGAGGATACCCGGCCCGAACACACCAGCTACAGGACTGCCGCCGCAGGGCAGCACACGCTCGCACAGCGGCTCCGGGAATTGCCTGGGTCCGCGGTCTGCAAAACGACATTCAGACCTACCAGCCTTGGCTGATAGGTCCCTTTTCAAGGAGCACATTGGAAAACGTCAAACGGCCGTGGCCGGCGCTGTGGTCGCTGGTGATTGGTTTCTTTATGATTCTGATCGACACCACCATCGTTTCGGTGGCTAATCCCGCCATCATGGATGGTCTGCACGCAGACATCAATTCGGTCATTTGGGTGACAAGTGCATACCTGTTGGCGTACGCGGTGCCGTTGCTGATCACCGGCCGGCTGGGGGACAGGTTCGGCCCCAGGAACCTGTACCTGTCCGGCCTGGTGATCTTCACCCTTGCCTCGCTGTGGTGCGGGCTGTCGGGGGATATCACCATGCTGATCACAGCCCGGGCCGTCCAGGGGCTCGGCGCGGCGCTGATGACCCCGCAGACGATGGCCGTGATCACGCGGATTTTTCCGCCGGATCGACGCGGACAGGCGATGGGGCTTTGGGGCGCCACCGCGGGTGTGGCGACGCTGGTGGGTCCGATCCTGGGCGGTGTGCTGGTGGACGGGTTCGGCTGGGAATGGATCTTCATCATCAACGTCCCCATCGGCATCGTCGGATTCATCCTGGCCTGGCGGCTCGTTCCGACGCTGGCCACCCACCCGCACAAGTTTGACATTATCGGCGTCCTGCTCAGCGCCGTCGGCATGTTCCTGCTGGTTTTCGGGATCCAGGAAGGCAGCACGTATAACTGGGGGAACATCACCGGCGTCATCAGCGTTTGGGGTCTGATCATCACGGGCATCGCCGTGCTGGTGACCTTCGTGATATGGCAGGCGGTCAACAGGGGAGAACCCCTGATTCCGCTGTCCCTGTTCCGCGAACGCAATTTCTCGCTCGCCAATATCGCGATCACGACCGTGGGCTTCAGTATTACCGCCATGAGCCTGCCGCTGATTTTCTACTACCAGCTGGTCCGCGGGATGACCCCAACGCAATCGGCCCTGATGCTGGTCCCGATGGCACTCATTTCCGGCGGCCTTGCCCCGGTGGTCGGCAAGCTCGTGGACAGGGTGAACCCCAAGTTCATCGCGTCCACCGGACTGGCGCTGATGGCCGTTGCGCTGTTCTGGAACGCAGCCCTGATGTCTCCGGCGACGTCCATCTGGCTGTTCCTGCTGCCCAGCGCCGTGCTGGGGCTGGCCAATGCGGGTATCTGGGCGCCGCTGTCGACGACGGCGACTCGGAACCTGGGGCCGCACGAGGCCGGTGCCGGGGCCGGGATCTACAACACCACCCGGCAGGTTGGCGCCGTCTTGGGCAGCGCCGCCATCGCGGCCCTGATGCAGGCGCGGTTGGCCGCAGAGCTGCCGAAGATGCCTGGGGCCGGTGGGCAGAGCAAAAGCATGGAGTTCGCCGGGTCCCTGCCGCAGGCGCTGCATGCGGGATTCTCCACCGCGATGGGCCAATCCATCATGCTCCCTGCTGCCGTCGTCATCATCGGTGCGGTGGTGGCCATCTTCCTGGCCAAGCCGGCACCGGTCCGGACCTGGAACGGCGGAATCGAGCAGCCGCCAGCTAAGATCGACGGCGGCCCTGCAGAGCGCGGGAGGCATGTGGCCGTTCCCGTAGATGCCCGGTGAACGGCTGACTTGCCGGCGCAGGGGCTAGCCTAAACGCACCGAGGTCTGAGTCCCGGCCCACTCCAACCCGAGCGAGCGGGCCAGGGCATTTGCGGCGAAGTTGCTGACATCGGCCCGCCAATGCAGGATCAGTCCGGAGGCCAGTGCCTCGTGCGCCGCAACCGAAGCAGCCAGCTGGCCCCACCCCTGCCGGCGCCGGTCCGGGCTCACCAGAACCCCGAGGCGGGCCAGCAGACCCTGCCATTGCGCATACGCGCCGCAGGCCACCGCAGTCTCTGCCTGCAGGAGCGTGAATTTTTGTTCCATGGCGGCCAGCCCTACCTCATTGACGTCATCGGGAGGACAATTCGATTCGAGGCGGACGGCCGCCGGATTACCGGTCGAGACAGTGAGTTCAGCGGCGGGCTGGACCAGCGGGAGGTCATCGGCAAAATACAGCGATGCTGTCCCCAGTCCGTGCCCGCCGTGGGCGCGGGTCAACCCGAGCAGGGTGCTGTGGTCCGTGAGCTCGGCATCGGTGACGCCGGAGGCAGCCTCGATGGCCCAGCTTGGGCCGACGAGCACCGAGCGGCCCCAGAGCCGGATGAAGCTCATGGTGACGGCGGCGTCGTCGGGCTTGACCAGTCTGTCGGTGCTGCTCCCCGTGCCGGACGCGGTGCTGCCGATGGCGCCGTCGGGCAAGCCAAGCCGGCGTTCCCATGCCAGCTGCACGATCGGGATACTGCCCTCGTCAATGCTCATGCCCCCAACGCTACCGCCACGGCCATCCGGTTGGCATCGAGCGGAATCAGCCGAAGAGGATCGCGGCCTCGTCGTAGCGATGTTGCGGAACGGTCTTCAGGTTGCCCAGCGCCTTGTCGAACGGGACGTGGTCAATCTCGGTGCCGGTGAGGGACACCATGGTTCCCCACATGCCTTCCACCACCGAATCAATGGCCGCCATGCCCAGCCGGGTGGCCAGGACGCGGTCAAAGGCCGAGGGTACCCCGCCGCGCTGAATGTGCCCGAGGATGGTGGCCCTGGTTTCAATTCCGGTCCGTTCCTCGATCGCCGGGGCCAGCTGATCGGCGATTCCGCCCAGCCGGGGCCGGCCGAAGGTGTCCAGACCACGCTCCGAATGCGGTGACTCCATGTCGGCGGTGACGAAGCCCTCCGCCACGACAACCAATGGTGCCCTGCCTCGTTCATGGGCTTCATCGACCCAGGCTGTGATCTGTTCAATGCTGATGGGCTGTTCGGGGATGAGGATGGCGTGAGCGCCGGAGGCCATGCCCGCGTGCAGCGCAATCCAGCCCACATGGCGGCCCATCACCTCGGCAATCATGCAGCGATGATGGGATTCTCCGGTGGTGCGGAGCCTGTCGATTGCCTCCGTCGCGATTTGGACTGCGGTGTCGAAGCCGAAGGTGTAGTCCGTGGCGTCCAGGTCATTGTCAACCGTTTTGGGCACGCCGACGATCTTCAGGCCGGCGTCGGTGAGTCGCTTGGCGGCGGCCAGGGTGCCCTCGCCGCCGATCGCGATGATGGCGTCGATGCCCATCCTGTCCATGTGCGCCTTAATGACATCCGGGCCGCCGTTACCATCAAACGGATTGGTCCGCGAGGTGCCCAAAATGGTGCCGCCCTGTTTGGAAATGCCGCGCACGCTTTGCCGCGGCAGATCCATGATGTCGCCCTCGACAACGCCGCGCCAGCCGTCGCGGAATCCCACGAACTCCTGCCCGTGGATCTTGATGCCCTTGAGCACCGCACCACGGATGACCGCGTTCAGGCCGGGGCAGTCGCCGCCGCTGGTGAGAATTCCGATTTTCATGTGTGGCTGGAGTCCTTTGGGAGGAGTGGTCAGGGATGCCGAGCACTCCGTTGAGCTCTTGCAACGAGTCTAGACGGTCCTGTGACGCGGGCAACTTGCGCCCCGGGAGTCCCGCTGCGGGTGCTGATTTGCACTCTGCGCCTCATGCTGGTGCTGTAGGGACCTCTGGTGCCAATGTGCTCTCCACATCGACGCTGACCCGCGTCATTCGTTGCGGAGTGTAAAAACCATTTCCACGGCACCTCCCACGGCTCCTCCGTCATGCGCCCACCACAACGCCATCCGGTGCCACTGTTATGCACATTCCGCGCCGCGGCGCTCTGACATTGCCGCTGAAGGCGGACGATGGGGCATGGACCCAAAGCACGTACTGGCGAGCCGCGGTGGGGTGGCCAGATGGACGGAACTCAAAGACGCCGGTGTGACCCGCTACGCACTCCAGCGGTCCACGGCGGCCGGTGATATCGGCAAAATCGGCCGAGGGACGTACGTTCTCGGCGATACGTCGTGGCCGGTGGCGACCGCAGCGTTACAGTCTGCCGCGCTGTGCTGCGTAAGCGCCGCCGTCGTCCATCATCTGTGGGTCTGGAAACAACCCGGTATCCCGCATATCCTCTCCGGCCGGGCACTACCGCCGGGAAACTATGTCGCGCACCGGACCGGGACGCCGGTGCGCGGACTGTCGCCGGTGGTTGATTGTATCCGCCAGGTTCTGCAGTGCCTGCCCGAGCTCGAGGCACTGGTCATTGCCGAATCCGCGGTCGTGAAGGGGCTGACGACCGCGGCGGCGCTGGATGCGGCGGTCCAGGGCCGGCACAGCGTCCGGGCCCGCCGGATTCTTCGCCGGATCGACGCGGGTTCCCAGTCCCTGGTGGAAACGATTGCGCGGGAGACGTTCAGGTCCGCCGGTCTGATGGTGGAGAGCCAGCAGAGGTTCGACGACGTCGGCCGGGTCGATCTCTGGGTCCAGGGAAAGGTGGTGGTCGAACTGGACGGCCGGGACTTCCACACCGGCGAGCGGGACTTCGTCGAGGACCGCCGGCGCTGGAATCAACTGACGCTCCAACTGGTCCCGGTCCTGCGGTTCCCGGCCAAAATGGTGCTTCGGCGTCCCGATCGGGTGCTGGAGCAGGTCCAGCTCCTGCTGGATCGGCTTGCCTGAGGCATTGATTGTCCCCAATTTACACTGCGCAACAGATGCTGTGGCCCCAGCTGCCATTTGTGGCCCCTGATGCGGGTTTCGCAGCCTGCGATCCAGCCAACCGTTGCGGAGTGTAAATTACCTTCCGTACGGCTACGACGCGCGGCCCAGGAAATCCTGCAGCCGACGGACCCCTTCGGCTAGATCATCGTCGCCAAGCGCGTAGGAGAACCGGAGGAATCCACTGGGGCCGAACGCCTCGCCGGGCACAACAGCCACCTCCACCTTGTCCAGGATGAGGGCGGCCAGCTCGGCCGAGGTGGCGCACCGCACGCCGCCCAGATCGCGGCCGAGCAACCCGCGGACGTCCGCATAGACGTAGAAGGCGCCGTGCGGCGTTGGGCAGACGACGCCGTCGATCGCGTTCAGCCCCGCAACAATGGCCTTGCGGCGGCGATCGAAGGCCACTTTCATCTCCTCCACCGCAGTCAACGGACCCGAGACGGCGGCCAGGGCCGCCAGCTGAGTGATATTGGCGACGTTGGAGGTCGCGTGCGACTGCAGGTTCGTGGCTGCCTGCACGACATCCTTGGGGCCGATCAGCCAACCGACCCGCCAGCCGGTCATGGCATACGTCTTTGCAACGCCGTTGACTATGACCACCCGATCGCCCAGCTCCGGCGCCGCGGTGGCAATCGAGGTGAAGGGCACACCGTCGTAGGTCAGGTGCTCGTAGATTTCGTCGGTGACGACCCACAGGCCCTTGGCCGCAGCCCACTGGCCGATTTCCCGTGTCTGCTCCGGAGAGTAGACCGCGCCGGTAGGGTTCGACGGCGAAACGAACAGCAGGATCTTTGTCCGCGGCGTCAGCGCGGCCTCCAGCTGATCAACGGTGACCAGATAACCCTGCTCCGGCCCGGCGAAAACCTCCACGGGAACACCGTCAGCAAGGCGGATAGCCTCCGGGTATGTTGTCCAGAAGGGCGTGGGCAGCAATACTTCGTCGCCCGGATCCAGCAAGGTGGCAAAGGTTTCGTAGACGGCCTGCTTGCCGCCGTTCGTCACCACCACCTGCGAGGGATCTACCGCATAGCCCGAATCCCGCAGTGTTTTGGCAGCGATAGCCGACCTGAGCTCGGGCAGTCCGGCGGCGGGGGAGTACCGGTGATTCTTCGGTTGGCGGGCGGCGTCAATGGCTGCCTCCACAATGTAAGCGGGGGTGGCGAAGTCAGGCTCACCGGCACCAAAACCAATGACCGGACGTCCCGCAGCCTTGAGCGCCTTTGCCTTGGCATCGACGGCCAACGTTGCCGATTCGGCGATGGCAGCGGTTCGCGCGGATACCCGCGGGAAAGTGGCGGCAGGAACAGTGCTCGGTGCGGCAGACATGAGGACTCTTTCTCTAGGGAGGTTCGACCATGGCGGGCTGGGTCCGAGTCTAGTTTAGGCGCCCGTGCTTCGGTTGGTGGCCCCGCTTGGCGGGCTTCCGTGCTGGGTCCGCGCAGACTCCGTGCCGCCAGGGGACGCCCGGGGACGCCCGATGCATCACCCGGTTCGACGTGGCGCCCCTGATTGCGTAGACTTGTTTCCCGGTGTTGAAATCGCCATGCTGAACCGTGCCTTCCGGCCGGATACCCGCGAGGGGACGCCGACGGAGAGCCGTGCAGCGGCGGCGGATCACCGCCGGCCGTGAGTGTTTGACGGTGGGTAATCACAGCGGAATGCTTTATGCGGATGCTTTGCACGGGCTCTTCGCTAAGAGCCGGGTTTTTCGCAAAGAGTTGTTCACAAAGAGCAGAGTTTTCCACAAAGGGTAGTGGCGCAATTGGTAGCGCAGCGGTCTCCAAAACCGCAGGTTGCAGGTTCGAGTCCTGTCTGCCCTGCACATCGGTGAATCAACACTGAAGCACCAGTATTACGGAAGTACCAGCAGGAGAGAAGCACCAGCAGGAGAGAACCGTTCAGCGTGAACTGGGGAACTGACCGACAAGGACGAGTGAGGCATTGGTGACCGAAACAGCTGCCGACAGCTCCCGTGGCCGCCCCGCCAGGAAGAGCACAAAACCCGGTAAGCCCGGTTTCTTCGCCCGCATCGCGCTCTTTTTTCGCCAGGTCGTGGGGGAGCTGCGGAAGGTGGTGGCCCCGACCCGGCAAGAGCTGGTGAATTATACACTGGTGGTTTTGGTGTTTGTGGTCATCATGATGGGGATCGTCACGGGCTTGGATCTTGCCTTCGGCAAGGCCGTGTTATGGATTTTCGGCGGAAGCGGAACCGTAGAGCATTAGGAGTGCTGGTCCTCGGCGGCCCGTTTTGGGTTTGCGGAGGCCGTAGTGCGGGCCGGTTTGAGCCACTTAAGTTCGGAAAAGGAAAGCAGGAAATACGTGTCTGAGCAGGAACTCGAAGCAACGCAGAGTGTGCTGGACGAGAGTACGGCTGCGGATGCCGCAGACGGCAATTCGGCTTCCGCTGTAACCGAAACCGGAGAAGAATCTTCCGTCCACGCGCCCAGCGGGACGGACGACGAGGCTGTCGACGAAACCGCGGCCGACGACGGCGCCGCCAGTGACGCCGTCGACGACGGTGACGTAACTGACGACAACAGCGCTGACGGTGACAGTGCCGCTGACGACAACAGTGCCGCCGACGGTGACAGTGCCGCTGACGACAACAGTGCCGACGACAACAGCGAAGACGCCTTGGCGTTGGCCGCTGCTGAGGCCGCGGTTGACCCGGCTGATGAATTCAAGGCCAAACTGCGCCGACAGGAGGGCGACTGGTTCGTCATCCACTCCTACGCCGGCTACGAAAACCGCGTCAAGGCGAACCTCGAAACCCGCATCACGTCCCTGAATATGGAAGATTACATCTTCGAAATTCAGGTGCCGATGGAAGAGGTCGTGGAGATCAAGAACGCGCAGCGCAAGATCGTGAACCGCGTCCGCATCCCCGGTTATGTTCTGGTCCGGATGGAACTGACTGATGCATCGTGGGGTGCCGTACGCCACACGCCCGGTGTCACCGGTTTCGTCGGGAACGCGCACAATCCGGTTCCGCTGCGCCTTGACGAGGTTTTCTCGATGCTTGCGCCGATCTTCGAGGAGGAGCAGGCCGAGGCCGGTCAGCCGGTCAGGCATAATCCTGCCGATGCGATTGTTGACTTTGAGGTCGGCGAGTCCGTCATCGTCAAGGACGGCCCGTTCGAGACCCTGCCGGCCACGATCTCCGAGATCAAGCCGGAGTCGCAGACCCTTGTTGTCCTCGTCTCCATTTTCGAACGCGAAACCCCGGTGACGCTTTCGTTCAACCAGGTTTCGAAGATTTAGCCGGCGGAACCGTAGAAGCGGCACAAGAAATTAGTCTTCGCCCCGGGCCGGCCTGCTTAGCCGGAACGGAGCGGTGACCATCACGCCATGATGGTCAAGGAACCTGGGGGGCGCTCCGTCTCCTCAGGAAAGTCATTGAAAGAAGGACCCGAAATTGGCCCCCAAGAAAAAGGTCACCGGCCTCATCAAGCTGCAGATCCAGGCAGGCGCCGCTAACCCGGCACCTCCCATCGGACCCGCCCTTGGTCAGCACGGTGTCAACATCATGGAATTCTGCAAGGCGTACAACGCTGCTACGGAATCCCAGCGCGGCAACGTTATCCCGGTGGAAATCACCGTCTACGAAGACCGTTCATTCACGTTCATCACCAAGACGCCGCCGGCTGCAGAGCTGATCAAAAAGGCTGCCGGTGTTGCCAAGGGTTCAGGAACCCCGCATACCGTCAAGGTTGCCAACCTGACCAAGGCTCAGGTGACCGAGATTGCGACGCAGAAGATGGTGGATCTGAACGCGACGGACATCGAAGGTGCCATGAAGATCATCGCCGGCACTGCCCGCTCCATGGGTATCACCGTCGAAGCCTGAGAATGAACGTCGAGGCATAGTCCTCACTCACGTAGTCCCGGTGATAGACCAAGGGCGTCCACGTCCGCAGGGAGATCGCCGAACACCAAGACAAAAACAGATAACGACGGCGGATATCGCACCCAGGTGCGACCCGCCGCTGGTGGCAGGGCCCAGCGCGGTCCGCAGACCACAACTGCACAAGGAGAAACAGCAGCATGGCAAAGCGCAGCAAAGCATATGAGGCAGCGGCCGCCAAGATCGACGCGGAGAATCTTTACGCGCCGCTTGAGGCCCTTAACCTCGCCAAGGACACAAATCCGTCCAAGTTCGATGCGACCGTTGAGGTTGCCTTCCGGTTGGGCGTAGATCCCCGCAAGGCGGACCAGATGGTGCGAGGCACCGTTATCCTGCCGCACGGAACAGGTAAGACAGCCCGCGTTCTGGTTTTCGCTACGGGTGACCGTGCCGAGGCCGCCATCGCAGCCGGCGCCGACTTCGTTGGTTCTGACGACCTGATCGAGAAGATTCAGGGTGGCTGGACGGATTTCGATTCCGCCGTGGCAACCCCGGATCTGATGGGTAAGGTCGGTCGCCTGGGTAAGATCCTGGGCCCGCGCAACCTGATGCCGAACCCGAAGACCGGTACGGTCACGAATGATGTTGCCAAGGCCGTTCAGGACATCAAGGGCGGAAAGATCGACTTCCGTGTCGATAAGCATTCCAACCTTCATTTCATCGTCGGCAAGGTTTCCTTCGACGCCATCGCCCTGGCGCAGAACTATGCGGCAGCGCTGGAAGAGGTGCTTCGTCTGAAGCCGTCCGCTTCCAAGGGCCGTTACCTGCAGAAGGCCACCGTCAGCACCACGTTCGGCCCCGGCATCGCCGTGGATCCCAACGTCACCAAGGTTCTGACCGAGGCATAAGTACAGCATTGTGCAAGAGGCCGGTGCAGCAATTGCTGCACCGGTCTTTTGCGTACTCCGCCGGGGAAACCCAGCTGAGGAAGACCCTGCCGAGGAAAATGCCGCAAGATGATTGACTGCACCACGACGGGCCTATGATGTGATCAACTCTGGAGAAAGTGGCTTAACAATGATGTTGAGCAGCAACACCGATGTGCCACATCGGTCCGACAACCCTGGCGATTTCCCGGGCGCATCATGCGTCGTCGGGCTTGTGCCGGGCCGTCCAGATCCGGAAGGGCTCTCATGACGACGGTCCGGATCGAGCAGCTTCGGCCTCCCGAATCCCTGGCGGGCCCAGAAGCAGCAGATTTGCTGACCTCCGTGGAGGTATCACGGCAAGTCCGCATCCACACTTGGGGAAATGATGACCTCGCCTACACTGCGGCCGAAATGCTGCAGACATTTTCGGACCCCTATGAGTGGTACGTGGTCCTGCTGGCCCGGGTCGACGACGTGATTGTGGGACGTGCGGGGATCGCACTACCGCTGACCGATAACACTGACCTGGCGCATGTCACCCTGGACGTGCTGCCCTCTGCCCAGAACAACGGTGTGGGGCGGGAACTGCTGGCGGCCGCCGAGCAGTTTATTCGGGGTGAAAACCGGCGCAACGTCATGATCGAGACTAACCACCCGGCTGCGACGCTTGGCCGGAAGGGCGACGAAAGCCTGAGCGCGGCCAATGGCATGGGGTATCTGCCGCTGAGCAGTCGCGAGGTTTCATTCGCGCGAAACGCGGGATACGCGCTACAGCAGGTGGAGCAGTTCAGTGCCTGCCGCGTACCTCTGGATCCGGAGCTGGCTGCCGGTCTCGAGGCCGGTGTGAGCGCTTTACGAGGCAACAACTACGCTGTGCACCAGTGGGTGGACCAATGCCCGCAGCGATGGGTGGAGTGCATTGTGGCGCTGGAATCCGCCATGACGGGTGACGCGGCAGGCGACGCTGCTCATGGCGCTGGAACCGCCGTCGACCTTGAAGAGGAACAATGGACCGTGGAGCGGCTGCGGGAAACCGAAACACTGGCCCAAGTGCGCGGCCGCCACATGCTGGTGACCGCGGTGGAGGAACGCGCTACCGGCAAGCTGGTCGGCTTTAGCTCCATCGCCGTGCTGGGGCATCGGGATGACGTTGTTTTCCAGGACGAGACCGTGGTGCTGCCCGAACACCGGGGGAAGGATCTGGGCATGCTGATTAAGCTGAAGAACTTGGCGCTCTTGGCCGGACGCTTCCCCTTGGCCCGCTCCGTCTACACCTGGAATGTGGCGGAGAGGAGCTACATGATCGAGGTTAACCGCAAACTCGGCTTCGCTCCGGCCGGGGTTACCGGCCAGTGGCAAAAGACCATCGGCGGCGGTGCCTAGGACTGTGGCCGGGGCCCGGGATTTGTCGCGCCGGGGTTCGATCCAGTAGGGTTAAGACACCAAAGACCGTCGGTCGACGGAATTTTGCCCCCCTCTAACAATGACATTCTGTCAGCGCGTGCGGGAATGCGGGTAAAGGTCCATCCGAAAGTCCCTTTCCTAGGGCGGCCGGCGCAGGTGAACGAAGTGAGCCTCCACAATCATCCGGTCTCCGGATGACGTGTTGGGGCAAAGCCCCGGGCATCTGCGCGGGGCGTTTTTAGTTTGTGCTGTTTTCCCGGCACCGGGACCCGAACTGACCGGCTTTAATTTCCCGGAAGGAGGGTTATGGCAACGCCGAATAAGGTGGCAGCCGTGGAGGAAATCACTAAAGATTTCAACGCCTCCAACGCTGCAGTCCTAACCGAATACCGTGGGCTCACCGTTGCACAGCTCAAGGAGCTGCGTGTCTCTCTCGGCCGCGAGAACAAGTTCTCGGTCGTCAAGAACACCCTGACCGCCATTGCGGCAAAGGAAGCTGGTGTGGGTGCTTTCGAAGGCCATCTGGCCGGCCCCACCGCCATCGCATTCATCAAGGGTGACGCTATTGCGGCAGCAAAGAGCCTGACGGATTTTGCAAAAGCCCACAAGGCACTGGTCATCAAGACCGGTTACTTCGAAGGCAGGGCGCTCGATGCTGCTGAAGTAGCTGCACTTGCTGCTCTGGAGTCGCGCGAAGTCCAGTTGGCCCGTGTCGCTGCAGTTCTGCTCGCGCCGATGGCGGCTGCCGCCCGCACTCTTGATGCCCTGCGTATCAAGCTTGACGAAGGCACCGAGGCACCCGCTGCGGACGAGGCACCTGCCGCTGACGAAGCACCCGCAGAAGCGCCTGCCGCTGACGAAGCACCCGCAGAAGCGCCTGCCGCTGGCGCGGAAGCTGCTGTTGAGGCACCTGCCGCTGACGCGGAAGCTGCTGTTGAAGCGCCCGCAGAAGCGCAGACCACCGAGGCTTAGCCCTCACGGGATTCCCTCCCGGTTCCATCCCGAATTCCACGAGGACTTTGGGTTATAGATTCCGGCCGTCCAGGCCAAGAACAAGAAGGAGCGCCACACATGGCTAAGCTCACCAACGACGAGCTCATTGCAGCTTTCAAGGAACTGACCATCATCGAGCTCTCCGAGTTCGTCAAGGTCTTCGAGGAGACCTTCGAGGTCACCGCCGCGGCCGTTGCCGTTGCCGGTCCCGCAGGCGGCGCCGCTGAGGAAGAGGTCGAGAAGGATTCCTTCGACGTCATCCTCGAAGCTGCCGGCGATAAGAAGATTGCCGTCATCAAGGAGGTGCGCGCCCTGACCTCCCTCGGACTGAAGGAAGCCAAGGACGTCGTCGACTCCGCACCGAAGGCCGTTCTCGAAGGCGCGACCAAGGAAGCTGCCGAGAAGGCAAAGGAATCCCTGGAAGCAGCCGGCGCAACCGTTACCCTCAAGTAGCAGTTACCCCAGCTACGAAGAAGCCCCGCACCGGTTGGTGCGGGGCTTCTTTGCGTCGGATCTGCGTCGGAGCGGACCATCCTGCGCAGCGCCAAGTGCGAACGCCGCGCAGGAGCAAACCTGCGCAGGGCCGGGCCCCAACTCTGCGCAGGTCTTGCCGCTCAGTCCCGGTACAGGAGCAGGGCTTCACCTTGGCCCCCGCCGCCGCAGAGCGAGACCGCGGCCTTACCCGTACCCCGGCGCCGCAGCTCCTGGGCGGCATGCAGCGCGAGCCGTGCGCCGGACGCTCCGATCGGATGGCCCATGGAGATCGCTCCGCCGTGGATATTGCACTTTTCCAACGGGTAGTGGAGATCCTTCAAGGACTGCACGGCAACTGCGCCGAATGCCTCGTTGATTTCTATGAAATCCAATTCCGCCACGCTCCAGCCGGCCAGTTTGAGGGCCTTGTTGATTGCGTTGGAGGGCTGGGACTGCAATGAGGTATCCGGTCCCGCCACCTGTCCGGGTTTGCCGACGACGGCGAGCCAGGACAGTCCGTTGTCCTGGGCATAGCCGCGGGTACTGAGTACGACGGCGGCAGCGCCGTCGGAGAGCGGGGAGGAGTTCCCTGCCGTGATGGTGCCGTCTTTGGCGAAGGCGGGCCGCAGCCCCGCCAGCGTCTGGACGGTTGTCTGCGGCCGCAGGCCTTCGTCCTTTTCGACGGTCAGGTCGGGGCCCTTGCGCTGCGGAACCGCTACGGCGACAATTTCGTCGTCGAAAATTCCCGATTCCGCTGCGGCGGCCGCGCGCTGATGCGAGGCAGCGGCAACCTCGTCCTGGGCACTACGATCAATGCCGAGGGAGGTGTTGTGCCGCTCGGTGGAGCTCCCCATTGACTCGTGATCAAAGGCGTCCGTCAGTCCGTCGTGGGCGACCGAGTCGACGGCGGTAATGTCACCGTAGGTCCAGCCCTGCCGGGAGCCGGGAAGCAGGTGCGGGCCGTTGCTCATGGATTCCTGGCCCCCGGCAACCACCACGGTTGCCTCACCCGAACGGATCAAGCGTGCTGCATCCGTGATGGCGGCCAGCCCGGAGAGGCACACTTTATTGATCGTGACGGTGGGAACGTCCCAGCCGATTCCGGCTGCAATGGCACTTTGTCGGGCCGGATTCTGGCCGGCCCCGGCCTGGATCACCTGTCCCATGATGACGGCGTCCACCTGTTCCGCCGATACTGCGGCGCGTTCCAGGGCGCCGGTGATGGCCTTCGCCCCCAGCTCCACTGCACTGAAGCTGCCGAGCTGGCCGTTCAGCCGGCCAAACGGCGTCCGGGCGCCGCCCAGGATCACGATGTCGGAGGCATTTGCGTCAGAAGAATTCACGGTCATGGAAGGGCACTTCACTTTCATCGTCAAAAATTCAGCAGCGTAATCGTCGTTGAGGCGCCGCTCACATAGAATCTAACAGTTTGCAGCGGTTGGTTATTTCCGCAGGATCCCGTGCCGCCGTCAATTCGGACACCGCGCGTGCACGCAAATCCGGGAGTTGGGGCGTATGATGTAGGTCCACTGGACATAGGCGGCGCTTTGCCGTATCGTGGAACTTTGCGTCTCCCCTCTTAACCTTCAGCCTTCATATAGCGGTGGGCTTTGCCATGAAATCAGTTGTATTCGCCGAATGCAGCGGGTCAGTTTGGCGTCGAATCAGTTCGAAGAACGGTAAGGGTTTCGCAGAACACGCCTGAAGGTCTGTGGAAGGATCCCTCTTGGTCGCCTCGAGCACCTCTAATGTAAACAGCGCTAATGCAAACAGTGCTACAACCGCTATTGATACCAACAGCACCGATGGTGCCACGCGTCGTATCTCATTCGCAAAGATTCACGAGCCGCTGGACGTTCCGAATCTGCTTGCCCTGCAGACCGAGAGCTTTGACTGGCTCGTCGGCAATGAGCGCTGGCAGTCGCGGATGGACACCGCCGTGAAGTCCGGGGACCAGAGCGTCGCCACCACCTCGGGTTTGGCGGATATCTTCGAAGAGATCTCCCCGATCGAGGATTTCCAGGGCACCATGTCCCTGTCGTTCTCGGAACCGGAGTTCTCCGATCCCAAGTACACCATGGCCGAATGCAAGGACCGTGACGCAACGTTTGCGGCTCCGCTGTATGTCAAGGCCGAGTTTATGAACAATAACACCGGCGAGATCAAGCAGCAGACGGTGTTCATGGGGGACTTCCCGCTCATGACGGAGAAGGGTACCTTCGTCATCAACGGTACCGAGCGCGTCGTCGTCTCCCAGCTGGTCCGTTCCCCGGGTGCCTACTTCGAGCGCACCGCGGACAAGACCAGTGACAAGGACATCTTCACCGCCAAGATCATCCCGTCCCGCGGTGCCTGGTTTGAACTCGAGATCGACAAGCGCGACCAGGTCGGCGTCCGCCTTGACCGCAAGCGCAAGCAGTCGGTCACGGTCCTGCTGAAGGCATTGGGCTGGAGCGAAGGACAGATCCTCGAGGAATTCGGCCAGTACGATTCCATTCGTGCCACGATGGAAAAAGACACCACCGTGACCCGTGAAGATGCGTTGCTGGACATCTACCGGAAGCTGCGGCCGGGCGAGCCGCCCACGGTCGAGGCTGCCGACGCGCTGCTGCACAATCTGTACTTCAACCCGAAGCGCTACGATCTGGCCAAGGTTGGCCGTTACAAGATCAACCGCAAGCTCGGCATCGACAAGCCGCTGAACTCCGAGGACGCCTCCGTCCTGGACATTGACGACATTGTTGCGATGATCAAGTTCCTGGTGGCCCTGCACAACGGCGACAAGACGCTGGCCGGCAAGCGGGACGGCAAGGAGCACGAGCTCCGCGTCGAGACCGACGACATCGACCACTTCGGCAACCGCCGCATCCGCGCCGTCGGCGAACTGATCGAGAACCAGGTCCGAACGGGCCTTTCCCGGATGGAGCGCGTTGTCCGGGAGCGCATGACGACCCAGGATGTCGAGGCGATTACGCCGCAGACCCTGATCAACATCCGCCCCGTCGTTGCAGCCATTAAGGAGTTCTTCGGAACATCCCAGCTGTCGCAGTTCATGGACCAGAACAACCCGCTGGCCGGTCTGACGCACAAACGCCGTCTTTCCGCGCTGGGCCCGGGTGGTCTGTCCCGTGACCGTGCCGGCATGGAAGTCCGCGACGTTCACCCGTCGCACTACGGACGCATGTGCCCGATTGAAACCCCTGAAGGGCCGAACATTGGTCTGATCGGCTCGCTGGCCTCCTACGGCCGGATCAACCCGTTCGGCTTCATCGAGACGCCGTACCGCAAGGTCTTCAACGGTCACGTGAGCGACGACGTCGATTACCTCACGGCCGATGACGAGGTTGAGGTCGTTATTGCCCAGGCCAACGCGCCGCTGACAGCAGCAAGCGATTTTGCCGAGGAAACCGTCCTGGTCCGCCAGCGCGGCGGTGGCGGCGAGCCGGTGCTGATTCCGGCCGCTGAGGTTGAGTACATGGACGTCTCCCCGCGCCAGATGGTGTCGGTGGCTACCGCGCTGATCCCGTTCCTGGAGCACGATGACGCCAACCGCGCCCTGATGGGTGCGAACATGCAGCGTCAGGCCGTACCGCTGGTCCGTTCCGAGGCTCCTTTCGTGGGCACCGGAATGGAGCGTGCGACCGCGGTCGACGCCGGCGACGTCGTCATCGCTAAGAAGGCCGGTGTGGTCTCCGAGGTTTCGGCCGATCTCGTCGTCATGCTTAACGACGACGGCACCGAGACGAACTACCCGATCGCCAAGTACAACCGCTCCAACCAGGGCACCGCGTACAACCAGCGCGTCCTGGTCTCGGAGGGTCTGCGGCTGGAAGTCGGCGGCATCATTGCCGACGGTCCCGCCACGGATCAGGGTGAGCTGGCACTGGGCAAGAACCTGCTCGTCGCCTTTATGTCCTGGGAAGGACATAACTACGAGGATGCGATCATTCTCAGCCAGCGCATCGTTGCCGAGGACGTTCTCTCTTCCATTCACATCGAAGAGCATGAAATTGATGCCCGCGACACCAAGCTTGGTGCCGAGGAAATCACCCGTGACATCCCGAACGTCTCCGAGGAGATCCTCGCCGGACTGGACGAGCGCGGCATCATTCACATTGGTGCCGAGGTAGAAGCGGGCGACATCCTGGTCGGGAAGGTCACGCCCAAGGGCGAGACTGAGCTGACGCCGGAAGAGCGCCTGCTGCGTGCCATCTTCGGCGAGAAGAGCCGGGAAGTCCGGGACACTTCGCTGAAGGTTCCACACGGCGAGTCCGGCACCGTCATCGGTGTCCGGATCTTCGATCGCGATTCCGACGACGAGCTGCCCCCGGGCGTCAATCAGCTGGTGCGCATCTACGTGGCCAACAAGCGCAAGATCACCGATGGTGACAAGCTGGCCGGCCGCCACGGTAACAAGGGCGTCATCTCCAAGATCCTGCCGATCGAGGATATGCCGTTCCTGGCCGACGGAACGCCGGTTGACATCGTGCTCAACCCGCTGGGTGTTCCGGGCCGGATGAACGTCGGCCAGGTGCTGGAAACACACCTCGGCTGGGTCGCGAAGACCGGTTGGAACATCGAGGGAGATCCGGAATGGGTTAAGAACCTGCCGAACCTGCCCCGGATTTCCGGCCAGACGACGGTTGCCACCCCGGTGTTCGACGGCGCGCGTGAAGAAGAGATCACCGGTCTGCTCGATTCGACCACGCTCACCCGTGATGGTGTGCGGCTGATCGATTCCTCCGGTAAGACCGTGCTCTTCGACGGCCGCTCCGGCGAGCAGTTCCCGGACCCGATTTCCGTGGGTTACATGTACATCCTGAAGCTCCACCACCTGGTGGACGACAAGATCCATGCCCGCTCCACCGGTCCGTACTCCATGATCACCCAGCAGCCCCTGGGCGGTAAGGCGCAGTTCGGCGGACAGCGTTTTGGTGAGATGGAAGTGTGGGCCCTGGAGGCTTACGGCGCGGCGTACACGCTGCAGGAACTGCTGACGATCAAGTCCGATGACATTCACGGTCGCGTGAAGGTCTACGAGGCGATCGTGAAGGGTGAGAACATTCCGGAGCCGGGCATCCCCGAATCCTTCAAGGTTCTGATCAAGGAAATGCAGTCGCTGTGCCTGAACGTGGAAGTGCTTTCCACCGACGGCACCACGATTGAGATGCGTGACTCGGATGAAGAAGTCTTCCGGGCAGCGGAGGAACTGGGCATCGACCTCTCACGAGCCGAGCCGAATTCCGTCGAAGAAGTTTAGTTCCGTAACCGGTTCTCGTGCCTAGGCTCGGGACGGCGTGCCGAAGGCTCCGAAGATCCCTTCGGCCCGCCGTTCCGGGCGGTCAACCGGCAAAAGCCGGCGTCAACCGGCGAAAGCCGGCTACGTCGCTGCACTTCCTTCCGCACCCCGCATAGACATTCAGAATTAGAGAACAAGAGAGAACAGGGACCATATGTCCAGCGAATCCTCCTTCGGCCTCATGCAGATCGGCCTGGCCACTGCGGATGACATCCGCGACTGGTCGCACGGCGAAGTCAAGAAGCCGGAAACCATCAACTACCGCACACTCAAGCCCGAGAAAGACGGCCTCTTCTGCGAGAAGATCTTCGGCCCGTCCCGGGACTGGGAGTGCTACTGCGGAAAGTACAAGCGCGTCCGCTTCAAGGGCATCATCTGTGAGCGCTGCGGCGTCGAGGTAACCCGTGCCAAGGTCCGCCGCGAGCGGATGGGCCACATTGAGCTGGCCGCACCTGTCACGCACATCTGGTACTTCAAGGGTGTCCCGTCCCGTCTGGGCTACCTCCTCGACCTGGCCCCGAAGGACCTCGAAAAGGTCATTTACTTCGCCGCCTACATGATTACCAGCGTTGACGAGGAAGCCCGCCACGCGGAATTGCCGAACCTCCAGGTCGAGCATGACCTGGAGACCAAGCAGCTCGTCGACACCCGCGACTCGGACATCGCCACGGTGGCCCGGGACCTGGAGAACGAGCTTTCCCGTCTCGAGGGCGAGGGAGCCAAGGCTGCCGAGAAGAAGAAGGCCCGCGACTCTGCGGACCGCCAGATGGCTAACATCCGCAAGCGTGCGGACGCGGAGATCGAGCGGCTCACTCAGGTATGGGACCGCTTCAAGGGACTCAAGGTTGCCGATCTCGAAGGCGACGAGGGCCTCTACCGCGAACTGCGGGACCGCTACGGCATGTTCTTCGAAGGGTCCATGGGGGCCGAGGCAATCAAGAAGCGCCTGGAAAACTTCGACATGAACGCCGAGGGCGAGCTGCTGCGCGACATCATTGCCAATGGCAAGGGCCAGCGCAAAACCCGTGCCCTGAAGCGGCTGAAGGTGGTCAATGCTTTCCTGACCACCAACAATTCTCCGCTGGGTATGGTGCTCGATGCCGTCCCGGTGATTCCGCCGGAACTGCGCCCGATGGTCCAGCTTGACGGTGGGCGTTTCGCCACCTCGGACCTGAACGACCTGTACCGTCGCGTGATCAACCGCAATAACCGGCTCAAGCGTCTGCTTGATCTGGGTGCACCGGAGATCATCGTCAACAACGAGAAGCGGATGCTTCAGGAAGCCGTTGACAGCCTCTTCGACAACGGCCGCCGCGGCCGCCCGGTCACCGGACCAGGCAACCGCCCGCTGAAGTCGCTCTCCGACATGCTCAAGGGCAAGCAGGGACGATTCCGCCAGAACCTCCTGGGTAAGCGCGTGGATTACTCCGGCCGCTCCGTGATCGTTGTTGGACCGCAGCTGAAACTGCACCAGTGCGGTCTGCCCAAGCAGATGGCTCTGGAACTGTTCAAGCCGTTCGTGATGAAGCGCCTGGTGGATCTGAACCATGCGCAGAACATTAAGAGCGCCAAGCGGATGGTGGAGCGTTTCCGCCCGCAGGTCTGGGATGTTCTCGAAGAGATCATCACCGAGCACCCGGTACTGCTGAACCGTGCACCAACCCTGCACCGCTTGGGCATCCAGGCGTTCGAGCCTCAGCTCGTGGAGGGCAAGGCCATTCAGCTGCACCCCCTGGTCTGTGGCGCGTTCAACGCAGACTTCGACGGCGATCAGATGGCCGTGCACCTGCCGCTGAGCCCCGAGGCCCAGGCCGAGGCACGCATTCTGATGCTGTCCTCGAACAATATCCTCAAGCCCTCGGACGGCCGTCCGGTGACCCTTCCGTCGCAGGATATGATCATCGGTCTGTACCACCTGACCACCAAGCGCTCCGGCTCCGCCGGGGAAGGCAGGTCCTTCACCACCGCAGCGGAGGCCATTATGGCCCACGATGCGGGCGTGCTGCACCTGAACTCCCAGGTCAAGATCCGGTTGGACAACTTTGTCCCGTACACGGGCTGGGAAGCTCCGGAAGGCTGGGAGGCCGGTCAGCCGGCCATCGTCACCACATCGCTGGGACAGGTCATCTTCAATGAGACCCTGCCCGAGGACTACCCGTGGGTGGAAAACGTTGCGGACAAGGGCGAACTGTCCACGATCGTGAACGACCTGGCCGAGCGGTACCCGAAGGTTGTTGTTGCGGCAACGCTGGATAACCTCAAGGATGCCGGCTTCTACTGGGCCACCCGCTCCGGTGTGACCGTGGCCATCTCCGACATTGAGGTGCCGAAGGAAAAGCCCGCCATCCTGGAGGGCTATGAAGCCAAGGCAGCCAAGGTCCAGTCCCAGTTCGAGAAGGGCCTGATCGCCGATGACGAGCGTCGCCAGGAACTGATCGACATCTGGAACCAGGCCACGAACGAGATCGCCGATGTGATGAGGAAGAACCTGTCCGCATCCAACACGATCAACCGGATGGTTTCCTCCGGTGCCCGTGGTAACTGGATGCAGGTCCGTCAGATTGCCGGTATCCGTGGTCTGGTGGCCAACCCCAAGGGTGAAATCATTCCGCGCCCGATCAAGTCCTCCTACCGTGAGGGCCTGTCGGTGCTGGAATACTTCATCGCCACGCACGGCGCCCGTAAGGGGCTGGCAGATACGGCTCTGCGTACCGCCAACTCGGGTTACCTGACCCGCCGACTGGTGGATGTTTCGCAGGACGTCATCGTCCGCGAGGACGATTGCGGCACCGAGCGGGGCCTGACCCTGCCGATCGCCGTAGCGGATGCGAACGGTGAATTGACGTTGCATGAGGAGGTCGAGAACAGCGTTTACGCCCGTACTCTGGCCACGGAGGTCGTCGATTCCAAGGGCAAGGTGCTGGCCGAGGCCGGGGCCGACGTCGGCGATGTGCTGATCGGCGAACTTTTCGCTGCCGGCATTACCGACGTCAAAGTCCGCTCCGTGCTGACCTGCGAGTCCAGCGTCGGTACCTGTGCACTGTGCTACGGACGCTCGCTGGCGACCGGTAAGACGGTGGACATCGGTGAGGCCGTCGGCATTATTGCCGCACAGTCCATTGGTGAGCCCGGCACGCAGCTGACCATGCGTACTTTCCACACCGGTGGTGCTGTTTCCGCCAACCGCGGTGAGGACATCACACAGGGTCTGCCGCGTATCCAGGAGCTCTTCGAGGCCCGGACACCTAAGGGTGTTGCACCGATCGCCGAGGCGGCCGGCCGCATCACCATCGAGGAGACCGAGCGCCAGATGCGTCTGGTACTCACTCCGGACGATGGTTCCGAGGAAATTGCCTACCCGGTGCTGCGTCGGGCGCGTCTGCAGGTTGCCGACGGCGACCATGTAGAGGTGGGCGAGAAGCTGGTAGTGGGTGCGGTTGACCCGAAGCAGGTGCTGCGTATTCTTGGGCCGCGTGCGGCTCAGAAGCACCTGGTGGAGGAAGTTCAGCGCGTCTACCGCAGCCAGGGGGTGGGTATCCACGACAAGCATGTCGAGGTTATCGTCCGCCAGATGCTGCGCCGCGTCACGGTCATCGAGTCCGGCGAATCCAACCTGCTGCCCGGTGAACTGGCAGAGCGCGGACGGTTCGAATCCGAGAACCGCCGGGTGGTATCCGAAGGCAAGCAGCCGGCGTCGGGCCGTAACGAGCTGATGGGGATCACCAAGGCTTCGCTGGCCACCGAATCCTGGCTGTCCGCAGCTTCCTTCCAGGAAACCACCCGCGTCCTGACGCAGGCGGCCATGGAAGGCAAGAGCGATCCGCTGTTGGGCCTGAAGGAAAACGTCATCATCGGTAAGCTGATCCCTGCCGGGACCGGCCTGCCGCGCTACACCAACGTCAAGGTGGAGCCGACCGAGGAAGCGAAGGCCAATCTGTTCACTGGCCCGAGCGCCTTCAGCGACTTCGACTACACCGGCGTTGGCTCGGACCTCTCGCCCGAGTTCCATGCCATCCCGTTGGATGACTACGATCTGGGCACCGGTTTCAGCAACTAGCGCAACGCTAAGAAACTAAGGCAGCGCTAAGAGAGCTGCCGAGGGTCCCAAGCTGAGCCTGCGAAGCTTGGGAGGCAACGAACGGAGCTGCCGAGGGTCCCAAGCTGAGCCTGCGAAGCTTGGGAGGCAGCGAACGGGAACGGCCCTGCACCACTGGTGCGGGGCCGTTCCCCGTCGCCGTCATCATCGCGCCGTCGTCGAGCTTCACGGCGGCGTGTTAGACTGGTTAACAATTGTTAGTGTGGCAGTGGATGAGTGTGTTCTCAGGCGGTCGCCTGGAATGCAGTTCCGGGTTGCAGGGTTCTTGTGCAACGAATGCCACATTTCTGCATGCCTAGGCGCGGTCGAACAGCGCGGGATGCGAGGACAAATTGACAGCAACACGAGAACCATCTCGAGGAAAAAACGGAGAACTGATAAGTGCCTACGATTCAGCAGTTGGTCCGCAAGGGCCGCTCCCCTAAAATCTCAAAGACCAAGGCTCCCGCGCTTAAGGGAAGCCCCATGCGCCGCGGCGTATGCACCCGCGTCTACACCACCACCCCGAAGAAGCCGAACTCGGCTCTGCGGAAGGTCGCCCGCGTGCGGCTCAACGGTGGCGTCGAAGTTACCGCGTACATCCCCGGTGTTGGTCACAACCTTCAGGAGCACTCCATTGTGCTCGTCCGCGGTGGTCGCGTTAAGGACCTTCCCGGTGTTCGTTACAAGATTGTCCGCGGTGCACTTGATACCCAGGGCGTAAAGAACCGCAAGCAGGCTCGCAGCCGCTACGGTGCGAAGATGGAGAAGAAGTAATATGCCTCGCAAGGGTCCGGCCCCGAAGCGGCCGCTAGTCATTGATCCCGTTTACGGTTCGCCGTTGGTCACGCAGCTGATCAACAAGGTCCTCGTTGACGGCAAGAAGTCCACCGCGGAACGCATCGTTTACGGTGCACTCGCCGGAGCGCAGGAGAAGTCCGGGGGAGACCCCGTGGCCGCTCTGAAGAAGGCGATGGAGAACATCAAGCCCAGCCTTGAGGTCAAGTCCCGCCGTGTTGGTGGAGCCACCTACCAGGTTCCCGTTGAGGTCAAGCCGGGCCGCGCAACCGCGCTGGCGCTGCGTTGGTTGGTTGGCTACTCCAAGGGCCGACGCGAGAAGACCATGACCGAGCGTCTGCGTAACGAAATCCTGGATGCCTCCAACGGTCTTGGTGCCGCCGTGAAGCGCCGCGAAGACACTCACAAGATGGCCGAGTCCAACAAGGCCTTCGCCCACTACCGCTGGTAGAACCTTCCGGCCGACGACGGCGGCACTAGCCTGACGCCGTCGGCCGGAAAAAGGCTTTTTGACAAAGGGAGACACCGTGGCACTCGACGTGCTTACAGACCTTAGTAAGGTCCGCAATATCGGCATCATGGCTCACATTGATGCCGGCAAGACCACCACTACCGAGCGCATCCTTTTCTACACGGGTGTGAACCACAAAATTGGCGAAACGCACGACGGTGCCTCGACCATGGACTGGATGGCGCAGGAGCAGGAACGTGGCATTACGATCACGTCCGCCGCTACCACCTGCTTCTGGGACAACAACCAGATCAACATCATTGACACCCCCGGACACGTTGACTTCACCGTAGAGGTTGAGCGCTCTCTGCGCGTCCTCGACGGCGCTGTCGCCGTGTTCGACGGCAAGGAAGGCGTGGAGCCGCAGTCCGAGACTGTCTGGCGCCAGGCCGACAAGTACGACGTTCCGCGGATCTGTTTCGTCAACAAGATGGACAAGCTCGGCGCGGACTTCTACTTCACGGTGGACACCATCATCAAGCGCCTGGGCGCCAAGCCGCTGGTTCTCCAGCTGCCGATCGGTGCCGAGAGTGACTTTGAGGGCGTCATCGACCTGATCGAAATGCGTGCGCTGACGTGGCGCGGCGAGACCGAGATGGGCGCGAAGTACGAGATCGAGCCCATTCCGGCCGATCTGCAGGCCAAGGCCGAAGAGTACCGCGCGGCCATGCTCGAGACCGTTGCCGAGTCCGACGACGAGCTGATGGAGAAATACCTCAGCGGTGAAGAACTCACCATCGCGGAGATCAAGGCCGGCATCCGTACGCTGACCGTCAGCAGCCAGGTTTACCCGGTGCTGTGTGGTTCGGCGTTCAAGAACAAGGGTGTGCAGCCGATGCTGGACGCTGTTGTTTCCTACCTCCCTTCGCCGTTGGATGTTCCGGATATCCAGGGACACGACGTCCGCGATGAAGAGAAGATTGTCACCCGTGAGGCCAATTCCCAGGCGCCGTTCTCGGCACTGGCGTTCAAGGTGGTCACGCACCCGTTCTTCGGGCGTCTTACCTACATCCGCGTGTATTCCGGGCATGCTTCATCGGGAACGCAGGTGCTGAACTCCACGAAGAACAAGAAGGAGCGCATCGGCAAGCTGTTCCAGATGCACGCCAATAAGGAAAACCCGGTTGACGGAGTGACCACGGGGCACATCTACGCGGCCATTGGCCTCAAGGACACCACCACCGGTGACACCCTGTGCGATCTGGCCAATCCGATTGTGCTGGAGTCCATGAGCTTCCCGGAGCCCGTGATTTCGGTTGCCATCGAGCCGAAGACCAAGGGCGACCAGGAGAAGCTTTCCACCGCCATCCAGAAGCTCTCTGAAGAGGATCCGACCTTCCAGGTCTCCCTCAATGAGGACACCGGCCAGACGATCATCGCCGGTATGGGTGAGCTTCACCTGGATATCCTGGTCGACCGGATGCGCCGCGAATTCCACGTTGAGGCTAACGTGGGCAAGCCGCAGGTGGCCTACCGCGAAACCATCAAGCGCGCCGTCGTCAAGCACGACTACACCCACAAGAAGCAGACCGGCGGGTCCGGTCAGTTTGCCAAGGTGCAGATCGCGATTGAGCCGATGGAGGTCCAAGAGGGCGTCCTGTACGCCTTCGAAAACAAGGTCAGCGGTGGCCGCATCCCGCGCGAATACATCCCCAGCGTGGATGCCGGAATCCAGGACGCGCTCAACGATGGCGTGCTGGCCGGTTACCCGGTCGTCGGCATCAGGGCAAAGCTGCTTGACGGCGCCTACCACGACGTTGACTCCTCCGAAATGGCGTTCAAGATCGCCGGCCGGATGGCTTTCAAGGAAGCCGCCCGGATGGCGAACCCGGTTCTGCTCGAACCGCTGATGGAAGTTGAAGTCCGCACCCCTGAGGAATACATGGGTGAAGTAATCGGTGACCTCAACTCTCGTCGTGGCCAGATGCAGTCGATGGAGGATGCAAGCGGCGTGAAGGTTATTGTCGCCCATGTGCCGCTGTCCGGAATGTTCGGTTACATCGGTGACCTTCGGTCCAAGACCCAGGGCCGCGCCGTGTACTCGATGAAGTTCGACAGCTACTCCGAGGTCCCGAAGGCAGTAGCCGACGAGATCATCCAGAAGAACCGCGGCGAGTAGCAACAAGCAAGCAGCAACAAAGCGGAGGGCATTGCAGTGGATGCCCGAAGAAACCTGCAATTTCACCAAACCCAAAGCCCCCCAGTAGACTTGCTGAAGTTTCAGTAGCGAAAAGCGCCGCTGACGAGTAAGTCTTCTCAAAACGTTCTAGGAGGAACCTGTGGCAAAGGCAAAGTTCGAGCGGACTAAGCCGCACGTTAACATCGGCACCATCGGTCACGTTGACCATGGAAAGACGACGCTGACGGCTGCCATCTCCAAGGTACTGTACGACAAGTACCCGTCGATCAACGAGCAGCGCGACTTCGCGTCGATTGACTCTGCTCCTGAGGAGAAGCAACGCGGCATTACCATCAACATTTCCCATGTTGAGTACCAGACCGAGAAGCGTCACTACGCACACGTTGATGCTCCCGGCCACGCTGACTACATCAAGAACATGATCACTGGTGCGGCCCAGATGGACGGCGCGATCCTCGTGGTTGCCGCTACCGACGGCCCGATGGCCCAGACCCGCGAGCACGTTCTCCTCGCCCGTCAGGTCGGCGTTCCGTACCTGCTGGTCGCGCTGAACAAGTCGGACATGGTCGACGACGAAGAGCTGTTGGACCTCGTTGAAATGGAAGTTCGTGAGCTGCTCACCGCGCAGAACTTCGATGGCGACAACGTCCCGGTGGTCCGCGTTTCGGGCCTGAAGGCCCTCGAAGGCGATCCGGTATGGGTCAAGTCCGTTGAGGACCTGATGGACGCCGTCGACAACAACGTCCCGGATCCGATCCGCGACAAGGACAAGCCGTTCCTGATGCCGGTTGAAGATGTCTTCACCATCACCGGCCGTGGAACCGTTGTGACCGGTCGCGCCGAGCGCGGTACCCTCAAGATCAACTCTGAGGTTGAGATTGTCGGTATCCGTCCGGTTCAGAAGACCACCGTTACCGGTATCGAGATGTTCCACAAGCAGCTCGACGAGGCATGGGCCGGCGAGAACTGTGGCCTGCTGCTGCGCGGTATCAAGCGCGAAGACGTAGAGCGCGGCCAGGTTATCGTCAAGCCGGGTTCCATTACCCCGCACACCGATTTCGAGGCCAACGTCTACATCCTGGCGAAGGACGAAGGCGGGCGTCACAACCCGTTCTACTCCAACTACCGCCCGCAGTTCTACTTCCGCACCACGGATGTTACCGGCGTCATCACCCTGCCTGAGGGCACGGAAATGGTTATGCCCGGCGACAACACCGAAATGACCGTCGCGCTGATCCAGCCGATCGCCATGGAAGAAGGCCTCGGCTTCGCTATCCGCGAGGGTGGCCGTACCGTTGGCTCAGGCCGCGTTACCAAGATCATCAAGTAGCCTTTGGCCGCTTAGCTGATGTGCGCCAAGGCGCCTCTCCACTTCGGTGGCGGGGCGCCTTTGGCGTTTCCCGGCAGTAGCCGGCAGGCAGTAACCAACCGGTGGATTCGCATTTTGGCGGTGAATCCGGCATACTGGATAAGTTGTTCAAGCGCTTCTTCGTGTCCCGATCGAGATAATGCTCGGTGTCAGGGTCCAAGCTGAAGACCAAACATAACCCACCTCCATTTGTTCTATGGGTGTGTACGCGGCAGATTGGCGACACGCCCGGGCGCGGGGGTCGGAGCTTCGGCCGATTGAGGAACCCGGACATGTCCGGATTCAGTCCGTTGGAAGCGTGGCGGTCACGCACCGCACCGCCGTGATCCCGGTTGCACGGGATCTGCGGCAGAACGAGTAAGTAAACAGCGTTTAGTCAACAGTGCTGCTAGTGCAGGGCGCTATGTCAGGAAAGAGAGTCACGACGCCATGGCGGGACAAAAAATCCGCATCCGGCTGAAGTCATATGACCATGAGGTCATAGACGTATCAGCACGGAAGATCGTTGAGACGGTCACGCGCGCAGGCGCTACGGTAGTCGGCCCGGTGCCGCTGCCGACGGAGAAGAACGTGTACTGCGTTATCCGTTCGCCTCACAAGTACAAGGACAGCCGCGAGCACTTTGAAATGCGCACGCACAAGCGTCTGATCGACATCAT